>CAZBZH010000697.1:0-2666 GCA_964496265.1 uncultured Acidobacteriota bacterium
CCAGCGCCCTGGCCCAGACCCTGGTGGCCCAGGCGCGCACCATGCCGCAGAACGGCTCGATGCAGCTGCGCTTCTCGCTGCAGCCGGAAGATCTCGGCCTGGTCCGGGTGCGCATCGACGCCAAGGGCGGTCAGCTGCGTATCGAGATCCTGGCGTCGTCGGGGCAAGCGCTGGATGCGATCCAGTCGGGCGTGGCCCGATTGGGTACGTCGCTCCAGGACGCGGGCATCCGCGACACCCAGATCGATCTGGGCCTCGACCATGGCGACCCACAAACCGAATCCGACCAGCTCTCCCAACGCAAGGGAGACGGACGGGGTTCGCGGAATGCCGACCGGGGCAACGAGCAGCCGGTGGCCGCTCCGCGGTACGTCGAATCCAACGGCCCCACCGTCGGCGGCGACGGCCGGCTGAATCGGGTGGCATGACCATGGCCGTTCCTTGCCGCCGCCCGGCACGCTCCTGCCGACCTGCCGCTGAAGCCCACGCGATTCCCGCGGAAAAGGGCAACGACAGGGTTGGCACGGCCCGTGCTCTATGTAGCGGCGTGAAAGAGAACGGAGGATTCCGATGCTAACGTCGCTCAACCCGCTGGTCGGTACGACCCAGTCGAACCTGACCCAGGAAGCTCCCAGCAACGAACTCGGACGCAACGAGTTCCTGCAGCTGCTGGTGGCCAAGCTCGAGAATCAGGATCCGCTCAACCCGGCCCAGGACACCGAGTTCATCGAACAGCTCGCCACCTTCTCCAGCCTCGAGCAGCTGATCGCGGCCAACGACAACCTGGAGAACCTGAACCTGGGGCAGGGATCGCTGATCAACGCCCAGGCGCTGAGCCTGCTGGGCAAGGAAGCGTTGAGCGCTTCCGACGGCTTGATCGAACTGCGCGACGGCCTACCCGAGAAGATGGTCTACGAGCTGCCCGAAGGGGTGCAGAACGCCGAGCTGGTGATTCGCGACAGCGCCGGCAAGCCGGTCCGCTCGATCGAACTCACCGGTGAACCCGGCCTGCGCCACAACCTCGAGTGGGACGGCCTCGATGAGGAAGGCAACCTCCTCGACGACGGCGAGTACAGCTACACCATCACCGCCACCGACGGCAGCGGTGAAGAACTGCCGGTCAACATTTTCGAAGCACTCAAGATCGACGGGGTGAAGTTCATCAACGGTGGGATCGCCCTGCTCTCGGGCGATCGCCAGCTCCAGATGGACGCGATCCTCGAGTTCCGAGAAGGTTAAAACAAGACGTTCGGCGCCGCCGAACGACGCACAACGGATAGCGGAGGTTTCAATGTCCTTTTCGTCCTTCTTCGCCGGGTTGTCCGGCCTCCAGGCCAACTCCGATCGCCTCAGCGTGATCGGTAACAACCTGGCCAACGTCAACACCGTCGGCTTCAAGGCCAGCCGGGTGACGTTCCAGGACATCTTCACCAGCGAAGGCGCGTCGTTCAACGGAGCGGGCAACCCCTTGCAGGTCGGTCGCGGTACCCAGATCGGCGGCATCGACTCGGTGTTCTCCCAGGGTTCGCTGCAGTCGACCAACGTGCTGACCGACATGTCGATTCAGGGCGAAGGCTTCTTCGTGCTGCGCGATCCCTCGGGTGAGCTGAGCTACAGCCGCGCCGGCAACTTCTCCTTCGATGCCGACGGCTTCATGACCGCGCCCAGCGGCCAAGTCGTCCAGGGCTTCACCACCCCGGACGCCAACGGCAACATCCCGGTCTCCGGCGCGGCCAACGACATCCAGATCCCCAGCGGTCTGACCGCCTCGCCGCGAGCCACGACCAGCTTCAACGGGTTCATCAACCTGAACGCCGTGGCCCAGGTAGACGATCCGGCGACCTCCACCGTGGAGCAGGCCGAGGTCTTCTCCACCAGCGTCAACATCTACGACTCCCTGGGCACCCGGCACACGGTCACCCTGAACTTCACGCCGGTGGACACGACCGTTCCCGCCGACGGTGTGCTCGATCAGTGGAGCTACGAGGTCACCGTTCCCGGTGAGGATGTGACCGGCGGCACCGCCGGAACGCCTTCGGTGGTCGGCACCGGGACGATCGACTTCGACGCCAACGGACAGCTGGCGACCCCGGCGACCAACATCACCCTGAACTTCCCCGCCTGGAGCAACGGCGCGGCGGCGCAAAACGTCGAGTGGGAGATGTTCGACGCCAACGGCGGTGGCATCCTGACCGGCTTCGCCGGCCCCTCGTCGCTCAGTTCCTCGAACCAGGACGGCTTCGGCGTCGGCCTGCTGCGGACGCTGACCATCGACTCCGACGGCCTGATCTCGGGACTGTTCACCAACGGTTCGTCGGTGGAGCTGGCCCGCGTGGTGCTCGGCACCTTCAACAACACCAACGGCCTGCTGCGCGACGGCGCCAACGGCTTCCTCGAGACCTCCAACGCCGGTCTCGCCACCATCGGTGCGCCGAACTCCGGCGGCCGCGGAGTGGTCACGGCGAACACCCTGGAGTTGTCCAACGTCGACATCACCAAGGAGTTCACCAACCTGATCATCAGTCAGCGTGGTTACCAGGCCAACAGCCGGATCATCACCACCACCGACGAGATCACTCAGGAAGCCCTGACCCTCAAACGTTAATTTCGACTTTCCGTTCGTTTATCCCTGCCTTCGAAGGGCCGCTCCAATGGTGGAGCGGCCC
>CAZBZH010000698.1:0-2665 GCA_964496265.1 uncultured Acidobacteriota bacterium
CACCTCAAGGGCCGCGTCAGGGGTGTTGACCGCCAGCAGGCGGCTTCCGTCGGGCGTCAGGGTGATCGGGCGCACGTGGGAACTCTCGAAGTTCACGTAGGAACTCGCGGAGGCTGCGCTACTGGCGATCAGCAGGACGGCGACGGCGGCAGCGATGAGCGATCGGGTCGACATACTCGGGTCTCCGTGGTTGCATCGACGCCCGAGCGGTCGGCATGCGGGCGCAACCAAAAACTACGGAAGCTCCGGGCAAGCTCCAGATCCAATGGTGTAAGTCGGCCGGTTTGCGGGGCGGGGGATCGGTCGATTCCGGACCTTCCGGCGGCCCGGCGGCGCCGGTTACGAAACCGGGGGCCGGCGTCCGTCGATGTTTCCGTCGATGTTTCCGCCGACCAGGCAGCGGCGTAGGCCCTGTAGATGTCCCCGGCGCGCGTAGGCGGTGATGCGGTCGCCCGCCTCGAAACGGGTGTCCCCGTGGGGGAAGATCACCGAGCCGTCGATCCGGCGCACCGAGATGAGCAGGGACTCCTCGGGCAGCTCGCGGCTCAGTTCGGCTACCGTCTTGCCCAGGCAGTGGGAGCGGGCATCGACCTCGACCTCGAGGAACTCGACGGTCTCCGCCCGGCGCAGGTTCATCGGGATGTTCAGGGCATCACTGCTGCGGCGGGTCAGCGCCAGGTTGTAGGCGCGCACGATGTCGTTGCGCCGCACTACCCCGAGCACCCGGCGATTTTCGGGGTCGTCGATCACCGGCAGCCTGGACAGGTCCCGGGGGCCCATCTTGCGCAGCACCGCGTCGAGGGTTTCCTCCGGACGGGCGGTGACGACGCTCGCGGTCATGATGTCCCGCACCGTTTGCTCTTCTCCTTCGCCGGCGGCATTGCGCAAGTCCGCCAGGGAGACGATCCCTTCGAGGCGTTCCTGGGCATCCGCCACGGGGAAGGCGTGGCGGTTGGTCTGGAGGAAAAGCTCGGTCAGCTCCCGTAGCGGCGTCTCGGGCAGAACCGTCGGCGATTCGCTCATGACCTCGGCCGCCCGCACCCCCTGGAGCACGTCGGCGTCCTGGCCTCGTTTGAGGTTCACGCCCCGGCGGGTCAGCTTCATCGTGTAGATCGACTCGCCGCCGGTCAGCTGGCGGCTGACCAGGGTGGCGGTGACCACCGTCAGCATCAACGGCAGGATGATCGTGTAGTCCCCGGTCATCTCGAACATCATGATCACCGCGGTCATCGCCGCGTGAGTCGAGCCGGCGAACACCGCGCCCATGCCGACCAGCGCGTAGGCGCCCGGCGGGCCGGGAAGCTCGGGGAACAGCTGGTGCATCAGGATGCCGAAGCTGCCGCCCAGCATCGATCCGATGAACAGCCCTGGGGCGAACACCCCGCCGGAGCCTCCGGAGCCGAGGGTGATCGAGGTCGAGAGGATCTTGAGCGCCATCAGCGCCAACATCGTGCCCAGCATCGGCAGCAACGGTTCGGCGCTGAGTCCGGACTCGATGGTGCTGTAGCCGACGGCGTAGACCTGGGGCACGACGTCGAAGCCGAGTCCCGGCGCCTGGCTGTAGAGCAGCGCCAGGCAGCCGAGCAGCACCCCGCCGATCGCCGGCTTGAACCACTCGGGGACACCCTTCCAGGCGTCGAACAGATCCTCGAACTTGTAGATGCTGCGGCTGTAGAGCACGGCGACCAGCGCCGCGATGACGCCCAGCACCGCGTACATCGGGAACTCCCACAGGGACTCGATGGCGTAGTCGGGCGTGGCGAAGGCGGGGACGTCGCCGAATGCGGCCCGGCCGATCACGCTGGCGGTCACCGAGGAGACCACCACCGTACCGAACGCCCGGGTGCCGAAGTCGCTGAGGATCACCTCCATGGCGAACAACACCCCGGCGATCGGCGCGTTGAAGGTGGCGGCGATGCCGGCCGCGGCACCGCTGGCCACCAGGGTCTTGGTGCGGGTTTCCGACAGCCGCAACAACTGGCCGACCGTGGAGCCGATGGTCGAGCCGATCTGCACGATCGGCCCCTCACGGCCGACCGACGCACCGCTGCCGATGGAGACCGCCGAGGCCAGGGATTTGACGATAGCGACCCGCGGGCGGATGCGGCCCCCCTTGAGCGCCACCGCGGCCATCACCTCGGGAACACCGTGCCCCTTGGCCTCCCGGGCGAAGTAGTAGATCAGCGGTCCCACGATCAGGCCGCCGAGCATCGGCGCCAGCACGACGTAGCTCGAGCCCGCGCCTGCGGTCCAGTGGGGGAGCAGATCGAAGCAGATGTGCTCGACCTGGTGGATCAGCCAGCGAAAGGCCACGCCGCCGACGCCGGCGGTGATGCCGACCAGCATCGCGGTTCCCAGCAACACGGCGTCCGCCGGTGGGCGGTAGCGACCCAGCAGCACGGCGGAGCGCCGGCTGAGTCGTCGCAACGTGGATCTGGGGCCGGGCATGGATGGTCTTCTCCGGAAGGAACAGGCCGCGACTGTAGCAGGTTTCAAGAACTCGTGAGTGATTCTTGCAACACCTGTAGCGTGCACTTATCGAAGTTTTTTTCTCGCCGGAATTAACGTCGTTGCCCTAGTCCTGACATATCACGCGCACTACGTTCGAGCCGCGCCAATGCATCTGAGGCGATATCGGAGCGTACCGTGCGTGGTTTTGCAGGCT
>CAZBZH010000699.1:0-2663 GCA_964496265.1 uncultured Acidobacteriota bacterium
CGAAGTTCGGGTTGTGTAGCGACGTCTCCCAGACGTCGAAGTGGGCCGAGCGCTGCTCCTTGCTGATCTTGCCCAACTCGCAGTTGTTGAGCAGCACGTGGGTGATGTTCATGTTGTGGCGCACGGTGGTGGTCCAGTCGCCGAGGTACTGGCCGAAGCCGCCGTCGCCGCTGACCGAGACCACCTGACGCCCCTTGAACCGCGGGTCCTCTTCCTGGGTCGCGCACCAGGCGCCCAGGGCGCCGGGGAGCGAGAAGCCGATAGAACCCAGGTAGCCGGACATCAGCACCGCCTGGTCGGTGCACTCGAAGTAGCGGCCGAAGGAGTAGGTGTTGTTGCCCACGTCGACCGCCATGATCGCGTTCTTGTCGACCTGGCGGGTCAACGCCGCGAACAGGGTAGCCGAGTGGATGCCGTTGCCCCGGGCTTCGGACTCACGACGCTGCTTCTCGTTGCGCCAGATCTTCCAGCGCTCGGCGACCTCGCCCCGCTGATCGGTCGCCGCGGTACCGGAAGCCAGGCGCTCCTTGAGGATCCGCGCGGTCACGCCGACTTCACCCCAGCAGAGCACGTCGACGGCGTGGAAACGCCCCAGCGCCAGGGCGTCGTAGTCCACCTGGATCGTCGGCTTCTTCGGCGTGATGCCGGTGTGGTTGGAGAAGCTGGCGCCCATGACCAGCAGACAGTCCGCCTCGTTCATGAACCAGCTGGCGATCGGCGTACCGCTACGTCCGAGCACGCCGCAGCCCAGCGGATGATGGTCGCTGATCAGCCCCTTGCCCTTGAAGGTGGTGATCACCGGTGCGTTCAGCATCTCGGCCAGCGACGTGACCTCGTCCATGTGGAAGCGGGAGCCGTGGCCGACGATGATCACCGGCCGCTTGGCGCCCTTGAGCAGTTTGACCGCGGCCTCGATGGAATCTTCCGGCGGGGCGATCTCCCGGGCGGTGATCCGGCCCTCGGGTTTGCCCGCCTTGGCGCCTTCCGCCGCCGGGATCACCTGCACCTCGTCGGGGAAGATCAGGTGGGACACGCCGCGGTTGAGGATTGCGCTCTTGCAGGCCAGGTTGACCAGTTCCGCGTGCTTGCTGGTGTGGAGCGTGGTCTGGGTGAACTGGGCCACCTTGCCGAAGGCGGCCTGCAGATCGATCTCCTGGAAGGCGCCGGGGCCCATCACCTGGGTGTCGACCTGACCGGTCAGGGCCAGCACCGGCGAACGGTCGACGTTGGCGTCCCACAGACCGGTCAGCAGGTTGGTCGCGCCGGGACCGGCGATGCCGAGGCAGGCCGCCGGACGGCCGGTCAGCTTGCCGTAGGCCGAACAGGCGAACGCCGCCGCGCCCTCGTGACGAATCGCCACGTAGCCCAGCTTGCCCGCCGAGGTCTGGCGGCGCAGCGCGTCGGCAAGACCGAGGTTCGAGTGGCCGACCATGCCGAAGACCCAGCGGATGCCCCAGTTGGTCATGGTCTCGGCCATCACGTCGGTGACCGAACGGACGTGCTCTTCCTCGGCGGGGAAGCCGACGTAGACGCCGTCGTCACGGATCTCCACGGGGAAGGTGTCGACGCCGTCGTCGTGACCTCCGGGGGAATTGCCGGTGGTCGGATGGAAATCCCAACCATGCCACGGACAGCGGATCCAACCGTTCTCGATCGACCCTTCGCCCAGGGGGCCGCCCTGGTGGGGACAGGCGTTATCCAACGCCGCGTACTTCCCCTCGAAGTGGCTCATGCAGAGGTTGACCCGGTGACAGGTCACCGACTTGACGCGGCCCTCGGGCAACTCGTCCTTATCGAGCGCCTTCTCCCACACGATGTTCAGCTTGTCGGACATCACTCACTCCTACGCAGAGTCTTCGAGACGATTCGGTTCGCGCGGCCTGCCGCCCTAGCGGCCGACGCCGCCGTAGGGCAGGCCGGTCAGGTCGGCCATCTCCCGGCTCCAGGTGGTCAGATCCCCCTGGTTGAAGCCGGAGAAACGATCGTGGCCGCAGGCCCGGGCCAGGATCTTCATCAGATCGACGGTGGCGCGGAAGTAGCGGTCCAGGCGTTCGGCGGAGTTCTGGATCTTGAGCCGCGCCCGTAGATGGTTCTTCTGGGTCGCGATCCCCACCGGACAGTTATTGGTGTGGCAGGCGCGCATGCCGAGGCAGCCGATGGCCTGGAGCGCCGAGTTCGACACGGCAATGGCGTCGGCTCCCAGACACAGGGCCTTGACGAAGTCCGCCTCGGTGCGCAGCCCGCCGGTGATCACGAGAGATACGTCCTTGCGCTTGCGCGCATCGAGGTGACGGCGGGCCCGGGCCAGCGCGGGAATGGTCGGCACCGAGATGTTCTGCTTGAACAGATTCGGCGCCGCGCCGGTGCCGCCGCCACGACCGTCGAGGATCACGTAGTCCACGCCGATCTCGAGGGCCGCGTCCAGGTCCGCCTCGATGTGCTGGGCCGAAAGCTTGAAGCCGATGGGGATGCCGCCGGTGACCTCGCGCACCTCGGCGGCGACCTGCTTGAAGTCGTCGAGGCCGGTGAAGTCGGGAAACTTCGGCGGACTGATCGCCGGGGTCCCCGGTTCCAGGCCGCGCACATCGGCGATCTTGCCCTGGACCTTCTCACCGGGCAGATGGCCGCCGGTGCCGGTCTTGGCCCCCTGGCCCCCCTTGAAG
>CAZBZH010000700.1:0-2655 GCA_964496265.1 uncultured Acidobacteriota bacterium
CGCTGCCCGAAGGGGTCCACGCTCTGGACCTGGGTGAGGCCTGGCTCGAGACCCGCAAGCTGCCCTTCGTCTTCGCCGTCTGGGCCGCCCGCCCGGGCGTGGTCGATCGCAGGCTGTACGAGGACCTCCACGATTCCCGCCGGGAAGGGACCGCCCAGGTCGACGAGATCGCCCGGGAGTTCCTGTGGCAGGGCCGCACCTACCCGGATGTCGTGCGCCGCTACCTGCAGAAGCACATTCTCTATCGCCTCGGCTCCGCCGAGCTGGAAAGCCTGCGCCTGTTCCTCGGGCGCTGTCACGCCCTGGGCCTGACCGACCGGGTGCCCGACCTCCGGTTGGCGCTCCAGCGCAGCGACACCCTTTGCCATGAACGCGCCGCGGAAGCCGGCACCCTGGGAGCCCCGTGATGACGAACCTCGACACCATCACCCAGAAGATCCTGCAGGAAGAGCGGATCACCACCGACGAGGCGCTGTGGCTGCTGGAGAACGCCGAGCTGTCGGAGCTGGGCGCCATGGCCGACCTGGTGCGCCGCCGCAAGCATCCCGACGGCGTGGTGACCTACATCATCGACCGCAACATCAACTACACCAACTTCTGCAACGCCTTCTGCAACTTCTGCGCGTTCTACCGCCAGCCCCACCACGAAGAGGGCTACGTGCTGCCGGTGGAGGAGATCGAGGCCAAGATCCAGGAGACCTTCGACCTGGGCGGCAACCAGATCCTGCTGCAGGGGGGCCACAACCCGGATCTCAAGATCGACTACTACGAAGAGCTGTTCCGCCGGTTGAAGACCACCTTCCCGTCGCTGTGGCTCCACGCGCTGTCTCCGCCGGAGATCGTGCACATCTACAAGTCCTCGCGGCTGAGCCTGGATGAGACCCTCGACCGGCTGATCGCCGCCGGCCTGAACTCGATCCCCGGCGGCGGTGCCGAGATCCTGGTCGATTCGGTGCGCAAAAAGCTGGCCAAGAACAAGTGCAGCGCCGACGAGTGGCTCGAGGTGATGGAGGTCGCCCACGGCAAGGGGCTGCGCTCCACTGCGACGATGATGTTCGGCCACGTGGAAACCCGCGCCGAGCGGATCGAGCATCTGAACCGGGTGCGCGAGGTCCAGGACCGCACCCAGGGCTTCACCGCCTTCATCGGCTGGACCTACCAGGCGGACAACACCGAGCTGGGCGGCGACGAGGTCACCACCGCCGAATACCTGCGCACGCTGGCGGTCGCCCGGGTGTTCCTGGACAACATCGAGAACTTCCAGGCCTCGTGGGTCACCCAGGGAGCCAAGATGGCCGGCGCGTCCCTCGCCTTTGGCGTCAACGACATGGGCAGCACCATGATCGAAGAGAACGTCGTCGCCGCGGCGGGCACCGTGCACCGCATGAACGAGCCGGAGATCGTCGCCGCGGTGCAGGACGCCGGGTTCGTCGCCAAACGGCGGGACATGACCTACGCCGAACGACTGGAGCCGGCGCGAGCCTGAGCGAATCGCGCCGCAACCGACCATGGGCCACGATGTCCGACTCAGCAAGTTTCTGAGCCTCGTACTCCGGCACAAGCCGGGAAAAATCGGCATCGAACTCGACGAACAGGGTTGGGTCGACATCGACGTGCTGCTGGAAGCGGTGCGGCGACATGGCCGGAAGATCGACCGGGCGGCCCTCGATGCCGTGGTCGAGAACAACGACAAGAAGCGCTTCGTCATCCGCGACGGCCGGATCCGGGCCAACCAGGGTCATTCACTCGAGATCGACCTGGCCCTTGCGCCTGTGGAGCCACCCGCGCTCCTCTACCACGGCACCGCCGAACATCACCTCGAGGGCATCCGGGAGAGGGGCCTGGTGAAGATGAACCGGCAGCACGTGCATCTTTCGGCCGACGTCGGAACTGCCGAGAAGGTCGGCAGCCGCCACGGGAAGGCGGTGGTGCTCCTCGTTGATGCCGCTCGTATGGCCGCCGACGGACACTCTTTCTTCCTGTCGGACAACGGGGTCTGGCTGACCGATCATGTGCCCTGGGCCTATCTCGAGCGTTGAGTCTCGTCGCTCGCCAAATTTCTCGGTAACGCTCTCCGCCCGTACGGGACCTGTCTCCTGAAACACGAAACCGCCGCCGGTGGGCGGCGCACAGGAGACCCCCGATGCGACTGAAAACCCTGACCCTGGCCCTGGTGCTGCTGGCCTTTTCCGCCTCCGTGGCCCAGGCCGACGCGCCGCTGGCCAAACGACTCGACCTCGACACCGCCCAGGCGGGAACCGTGGCCGAGATTCAGACCAAACACCGGGCCGAGATGCGCAAGGAGCGTGGTGCGTTGAACCGCGAATCCCGCGCGCTGCGCCGCGCCCGCGCCGCCAACGACAGCGAGCTGATCGCCAAGCAGGAGGCGCTCGTCGCCGAACTGCAGGCCAAGGTCGCCCAGCGGATCCTGGCCGAAGATGCCGAGATTCGCGCGGTGCTGAATGCCGAACAGCAGAAGAAGTTCGACGCCTGGATCGAGGAGCGCAACAAGATGGCCGGCAGCTCCCGGGATGTCCGGGTGCCAAAGCAAGCCGGCAAGGCGAAGTAGCTCGTTTACGCTCGCAGCCGAACAACAGCAGCCGTTCAGGCGCCCTGGGGAACCGCTCCCGGGCGCCTGTCGGCCTTTGCGCCGAG
>CAZBZH010000701.1:0-2650 GCA_964496265.1 uncultured Acidobacteriota bacterium
CATGGCGGATATCGAAGTGGGCCCGGAGACCGAGGCCGACAACCACTGGGCGTATGAGGTGAGCGTCTTCGATGGCGGGCGTAAGCACGACTACCGCGTGACTCTGTCGTTTCAGGACTACGACCTGTGGAGCCGGGGCCGGGTGAGCCCGAGCCGGGTCGTTGAGTCGGCGTTCAAGTTTCTGCTGGCCAACGAGCCTGCGAGCGCGATTATGAGCAAATTCGACTGCTCGGTGATCCGCCGCTATTTTCCGCAGGTGGATCAGGAGTTGCCGGAGCTGCTGTAGGTGTCGAGGGGTTCTGTCCGGGGTGGCGATTGCACGCTCACGCCTTCACGTCCAGGTTGTGGAAGAGCGGGTGCTCTTCTTTGCCTCTTGGGCCGTAGGTCGGCAGTGGCAGGTGTGTGGGTGAATCCGCGGGGGCGTCCTGATCGTGGATCTGATCATTGGAGTTGCTGGCCTGGTTCTCGTCGGCCTCGGCATCGCCCTCGTAGAGTTGTTCATAGCCGGGCGCCTGGCCGTCGGGCAGGTCCTGGTCGGTGTCGCGTGCGGCACCCGCGTCGTGGAGTTGGGTCAGGGTGAGCTTGTCGGTCTGCTGCTGGCTGTCGGCGCGCTGGGCGTCTCGGCCGCTCTGGTTGGCGGCCTGGGTCCGTGAGGTCGTGCCCGCGTTGGCGACCCCTGCTGCGATGCCGGTGCCGATGATGCTCATGGCTGGGTTCCACATGCGATGCCAGAAGGCTGGCTCGCGCCAGTACTATCGGCAGGATTGTGGAAATTCTCGAGTAGATGGTCTTAAGTCGTTGTTTTTAATGATCTTGTGTCCGCAATCGCATCATGCAGAATAGCTGAATCCATGAAAGAACCCGCCGGGGTGGGCGGGTTCTTGTGGAGTCGTGCTAAGCCGTAAGCGGGTTTAGGATTTACTCTTCGTCGGCCCGGGTGATGAGCCAGTACTCCAACTCGACCGGCGTGGCCCGGCCGAAGATCATCACGATCACGCGCACCTTGCCCTGGTCGGGCAGGGTGAGATCCACGGTGCCTTCCATGTTCTCGAAAGGCCCGCCGGTGATCTTGACGTGGTCGCCCTTCTGGAACTCCATCTTGACTTCGGGCTGCTCTTCGGGGGGCTTGGCCGCGTTGATCATCTTCTCGACCTCGGGCAGGGTCATGGCGCTGGGCCGACCCGCCGTGCCGATGAAGTCACCGACGCCGGTCGTTTCCTTGATGAGGAAGAAGATGTCCTGGGGGATTCGGCCGTCGTCCTCGAGTTTCATTTCGACGAAGACGTAGCCGGGGTACAGCTTGGTCTCGACGATCTTGTGCTTGCCGGCCTTGATGACCTTTTCTTTTTCGGTGGGCACGAGTATGCGGTTGACCAGCATGGGCTTTTCGGGGTCTTCGCCGTCGTAGCCCTCAATCTTGATCTTTCGCAGAAGCGTTCGGCGGACCGAGTCTTCTTTGTTGGACGCGACGCGGAGGACGAACCAGTCCATGCCGTCGGTGACCAACGGCTCTTCCTGCGGCGTTTGCAGGTCGGTCGCTTCGGGGTTTTCGGTTGCTTGTGCGGGGATTTCTTCGCTCATGGCGTGTCTTTATTTGGTTGTTTTAGGTTGTTCGCGGTTGCGGTAGAGGATTTTGTTTATTGGCTCGGGGTCGAATCGGTTTCGAGGATGCCGATCGCCTGCATCAGGTTGGTGAACCCGAAGTCGGCGACGAAGAGGATCAGGGCGATCATCAGCGTGCCGGCGATCACGATCCAGGTCAGCCCCATGACCGCCTGCTTCGAGGGCCAGTTAACCTTCTTCATCTCGTTCTCGGTGGCGATCATGAAGTCGGCGATGCTGGGCTTGTTCAGCAGGTACCAGAGCAGCGCCCCGACACCCACCGCGGTGACCGCGATGATCCCGGCCTGCCAGTACATCTCGTTCTCTTTGACGATCTTGAACAGCAGCTTGTCGTTGAACCACACGGCGAAGCCGAGGGTAAACGTCATGACCGCGATCGCGGTCATCATGCGTGTCCAGTAGCCCTGGCCGGATTTGTAAACCTGTAATGCCATCTTGCTTGTCTCAAACGCGCTGTCGGAGGAAATCTGCCCCGTTCCAAGGCCCAAGGGGCATCGGCTCCGGAGTTTGGAACTTCCGGGGGCGGGGGGAAACACGGGCGGAGGGACTTGAACCCACGACCTGCTGATTTGGAATCAGCTGCTCTGCCAACTGAGCTACACCCGTAACCTAAGCCGACGCGTGGCCGGCCTCGTTGTCAATCTCCGTTCACCTATTGATAAGGCCCCCTGTCTGGGGGCCTGCGGTGCGTCACGTATTAAACCCGATCCGGGCGGGGAGGTCAAGCGGAAGGCCCCGATTTGGGGGTTTGAGTGTTTGACGCAGGGATTTTGGCTTGCTACTGTATTCGTTCTGTCTGGGCCGGGCTTTGGCCGCCGGGCAGGGTGTAACGCCAGCTCCGAGACGCGGGGCGAGGAAAGGCGGGTCTTGCGGAAGCGAGGCTTGCCGGGTCTCGCCCCTTGTGTATCGGGGGCCGGGCCAGGTTTCTGGCTTGGTGGCGTTAAGACATAGCTGGCGATTGAAACAGCCGGTGAATCGCCACCCTAGCTCAGTGGTAGAGCACTCCCTTGGTAAGGGAGAGGTCGTG
>CAZBZH010000702.1:0-2649 GCA_964496265.1 uncultured Acidobacteriota bacterium
CAGCATCTCGCGAGGCACGGGGATTGTCAACGAAAGCGGCGAGGGCCGCGGGGATCTAGCCGACTTCGACCCGGCAGGGGAACAGCAGCCCCGGGGTGCTGTCTCCCTCGAGGTGCACCAGCTGCAGGTCCGCGCTGTTCAGCACGTCGAAGATGTTGCCGGCGATGGTGCCGCGGACCCGGCCGGCGAAGCCGCCGTCCTTGATCGCCAGGGTTTGCGGCGCCGACAGCGAGAAGTCGCCGGAGGTCGCGTCCTGGGTGTGGACGCCGAGCACCGACATGACCATCACGCCGCCGTCCGCCTGGCGCAGCGCTTCGTTCAGGGAGATCCGTTCGGGGCCCTCGAGGGACAGCGCCTCCATCGAGTAGGGCAGGGGTGTCGGTTCCAGCCCCAGTCGATGGGCATACTTGAGGTCGAGCACCGGCGAGGTCAGCCGGCCCCGGTCGACGAAGGTGAACCGCCGGGCGGGCACCCCTTCGACGGTGAAGCGGTAGGAGCCGCTGCGCAGCGGACGCAGGGGGTCGAGGGTCAGACTCAGGTCTTCCCGCAGCTTCGGCGTGTCTCCGCCGAAGTCCTCGCGATGGAAGTGGCTCTCCTCGTTGGAGACCGCCGAGCCGTCGAGGTTGTGCAGCAGGGTGCTCAGCGCGTAGCTCTCGACCACGCTGGGATGCAGCAGCGTCGGCCGGGTGCCGGCGAGGGCCGGTCCGGGCTTGCCCAGTTCCCGCACCAGGCCGATGACCCGCTGCAGCCGCTCGCTGAATTCTTCGTCGCTGTCCAGGTTGCGGGCCGAATGGCCGTCTCCCAGTTCCCCGTTGTAGCTGACATGCCAGCCGGCCGAGGATCCCCGTCCGGAGACGTCGAGGCCGGCCGAGGTCAGCAGCCGGGACTCCGCCTCGGAGGCGGAGAATGAACCACTCCAGGTGCGCAGCGCCTCGCCGTCGATGGTCTCGCGCACCGCTGCCAGGCGCGGAGCCCAGCAGGAGGTGTCGCCGCCGGCGCCCGCGGCGGCCCCGGCATCGTGAAGCGCCACCTCCGGGATCTCGGCCGGGCCCCGAATGTGCGAGGCGTCGGGGTCTTCGTAGGCCGCGTCGCGGGCCTGTTTCAACGCGGTATCCAGGTCGCGGTCGAGTTGCCGCCGCTCCAGCGAGCCGCGACTGACCAGCCCGTCGTTCCACACCAGCAGGTAGCGGGCGCCGCAGCCTTCGCTCAGCGAGAGCGGCGCGTGGGCGTTCCCCGCCTCCCGGTCCTTGATGCTCAGGCTGAGCCGGCGGGACTCGGTCATGTACAGCGACCAGCGGTCGACGGTCGCTCCGTCGACCGAGGCGGCAGCGATGCGATCGGCCACGGAGCGGGCGTCAAGCATCAGGAGCCTCCGAGCCGCACGGTCTCGTCGGGATCGAGCATCAGGAAGTAGTGGCTGCCGCCGCTCGAGGGCACGCTCTGGCCCCACTTGCCGCAGTAGCCCAGGGCGTCGAGCTTCAGCGGTCCGAACGCCTCGCGAATGGCGTTGAGCGCGCCGAACATCGAGCCGGAGAAGATCGCCGGCTTGTACATCGAGATGCCGTGCTCGCCCAGGGTGTAAATCGCCTTGCAGTTGAAGACGAAGTCGCCGCTGGCGGTGTTGACCTGGCCTCCGCTGTAGCCCGAGAGGAAGACCACTTCTTTATGGCGGCGGAACACGCCGGCCTGGGCCAGTAGCTCCCGGACCTCTTCCGGGCCGTAGTCCTCGAACTCGCCGGGTGCGGGCAGGGGATCGTCGACCTCGATGCGGATGTTGGTCATCCGCGGCAGCGGCGGGCTGCGGAAGGACTCGGCGCGAGCCGAGCCGGTCAGCCGGGAATCGCTGGCCGCGGCGGACCAGGGGTCGGACAGCGGGTCGGCCAGTCGCCCGTGATCGACGATCACCGCGCGGTCCCGGCGCAGGCCGTGGGAACTGTAGGGCTGCCAGGCGTGATCGTCGGCCACCGGCTCGTCGATGATCGATACGTGGGAGGCGCCGACCTCCTTGCCCGCCAGGAACTTGCCCTCCCTGGCCAGGATCGACGAGCGGAACGAGTCCGCCTCGGAAGCGTGACCGAAGGCCTCGTGGGCCAGCCCCTTGGCCAGGGCGTAGTCGATGACGATCGGGAAGCTGCCGGCGGGATGGACCGGCGCGTCGGGAAGCGCCGCGGCCAATCGCGCGGTGGCTTCGGCGCGCTTGAGCCAGGTACCGACCCGCTCTTCGTCCCAGATCAGGTCCGGCCCCGGCGAGGGCAGCGAAACCCCCACGGCATGGCGGGACCCCGCCTCGCCGCCGGTAGCGCGCAGGGTCAGGCTGCAGCGGGGCATGGCGAACAGCACGTCGGTGCCGTCGGAGCGGAAGATGCGCCAGATGTCCAGGTCGCCGCGGTAGCCGATCCGGGTGCCGACGCCGGGAACCCGCCCCTGAACCTCTTTCTCCAGTTCGATCAGCCGCTCGACCACCGCGGGCAACTCGATGTCCGCGAACATCGCCACCTGATGGGGGATCGCCTGCTCGCGAATCGGCGACTGGTCGAAGAAGGGCGCCGCCGAGAAGCCGAGTCGGTCGCCGGCCCCGGCGGCCTTGATCGTCCGCTCGAGCAGCTTGAGCGCCGGCTCTTCGAGCAGGTCGTCCCGGCTGGCCAGGGT
>CAZBZH010000703.1:0-1220 GCA_964496265.1 uncultured Acidobacteriota bacterium
ACAAGAATCTGACCATCGTCTCGCCGGACGCCGGGGGCGTCGAGCGGGCTCGCTTCCACGCCAAGCGGCTGGGCGCCGACCTGGCGATCATCGACAAGCGCCGGGTCGAGGCCAACGTGGCCGAGACGATGAACGTCATCGGTGAGGTCTCCGGCCGGACCTGCGTGATCGTCGACGACCTGATCGACACCGCGGGGACCTTCGTCGGGTCGATCGCCGCGCTGAAGGAGAAGGGGGCGGAGGCCGTTCTGGGCTGTTTCAGCCACGCGGTGCTCTCGGAACCGGCCATGGAGCGCCTGGCCAAGGCCGACCTTGAAGTGATGGCCGTGACTGATACCATACCGCTGCCCGAGGAAAAGGCTAGCTTCTCCAAAATCAAGGTTTTGTCCGTGGCGAACCTCCTCGGAGAGGCCATCGCCCGGATCCACAGCAGTTCCTCGGTAAGCTCGCTCTTCGTCTAGCGCCAAAGGGATTGGCGCCGGAACGAGCGCATTTTTGCGTCTGGGATTCAACGGGATCCGGTGGGGTAGAAGGCATGATCAAGGACATCGTCGTCGAGGTAGAACGCCGCAGCGAAACGGGCAAGAACGCCTGTCGCCGGATGCGCGCACAGGGCATGGTTCCGGGGGTCGTCTACGGCCTCGACAGCGACCCGTTCCCGGTGGCCGTCAGCCCCCGCCGCATCGGCCAGGTGCTGCGCGAGGAGACCGGACGTAACACCATTTTCAAGCTGCAGCTGGCCAACGATAGCGCCCAGCAGCGCTCGGTCATGCTGAAGGAACTCCAGCGCGACCCGATCACCGAAGATCTGCTGCACGTCGATTTCGTGCGCCTGGATCTGACCCAATCGATCCAGGTCCAGGTTCCGATCGAGCTCGTCGGCACCCCGGTCGGTGTGCAACTCGAGGGGGGCATCCTCGACCACATCCACCGTTCGGTGCTGATCGAGTGCCTGCCCTCGGACATCCCGGACAACGTCCAGGTCGATGTCAGCGGTGTACACAACAACCAGAACGTCTCGGTCGGCGACCTGCAGGAATCGGACAAGTACAAGATCATGGAGACCCCCGATACGATCATCGCCGTCGTCTCCGCGCCGAAGGAAGAAGCGGTCGAGGAGACCGAAGGCGAGGAGGCCGCCGAAGGAGCCGAAGCTCCGGAAGCCGAAGCCAAGGAAGGCGGCGACGCGAGCTAGGCTCGGATCGACGGCTTGCATATCG
>CAZBZH010000703.1:1230-2648 GCA_964496265.1 uncultured Acidobacteriota bacterium
CCCACGGCCCCAGCCGTGAGCTCGCGCGCGTGAACCCCGGCGAGCAGTACCGGAATACCCGTCACAACCTCGGATTCCGCGTGGTGGAGCGCCTCGCGCAGCGTAGCGGTGCGTCCATGGATCAGGCCCGCCGCCGGGATCTGGGCGGGCGCTGCTGGACCCTGGACGCGACCCTCGGCGACCGCCCGGTGGTGCTGGCCAAACCCCAGACCTTCATGAACCGCTCGGGTATCGCCGCCGCGGCCCTCTGCCGGGAGCGCGGAATCGAGCCCGACAATCTGCTGGTCGTCTACGACGACGCCGACCTGGCCCTCGGTCGGATCCGCCTGCGGCCGGGTGGCGGGGCCGGCGGACATAACGGCATCCGCTCGTTGATCGAGTTCCTGGGGGACGGGGAGTTCGGCCGGATCAAGCTGGGCGTCCGCGGCGCCGGACGGGAGTGCCGGCCCCTCGCCGACTACGTGCTCGAGGACTTCGATCCCGAGGAACTCCCGCTGGTCGACCGGCTGATCGACCTGGCGGCCGACGCGGTCTACGCGGCCCTGGCCGACGGGATTCCCGACGCGATGAACCGCTTCAACGGGCGCTCCGTCGAGGAGGGCTCCGGGTGATCGAGCCCACCCGGAGTGGCCTTTGCGGCCCTGCTCCGGGGGTGATAGAGTTCAGCGTTTACCGAAGCAATTCGGCACCCCTTGCTCCCGGAGGGTCATCCCGATCAGGGGACCCCGGCCCGGGGGCGGTTACGCCGTAAGAGGTGCAAATGGTTACGTACGAGACGATTATCGTCACGGCGCCCGTCTTGACCGAAGACGACGAGCGCACGTTGGTCGATGGATTCGCCGATATCGTCACCGACGGTGGCGGTACCTTCTTCGCCCGCGATCGCATGGGCCGCCGCCGGCTGGCCTATCCCATCCGCAAGTTCGACGACGGGGTCTACACCCGTTTCCTCTACGACGCCGAGTCCGCCGTTCCGACGGAACTCGAGCGCCGGGTGAAGCTGTCGGACAAGGTCCTGCGGTGGATGACGGTCAAGCTCGAGAAGCAGTGGGCCGAAGACGCCAAGAAAGAAGCGGAGCGCGAGGCCCAGGCGAAGATCGAGGCCGAGGCCAAGGCCGCCGAGGAGGCCGCCCAGGCCGAAGCCGAGGCCAAGGCCAAGGCCGAGTCGGGCGAGAGCGACACGCCGGCTGAAGCCGCTCCGGCCGAGGGAGCCGCCGCGGCCGCCCCGGCCGCCGAGGAAAGCCCCGCTGCAACCGAGGCCGCCGAAGCCTCCGACGTGAAGAAGGAGTCCAACGATGGCTAACGGTATGGGTGGTCGTGGTGGTGGTGGTCGCCGCGGAGGCGGTGGCGGTGGACGCCGCCGATTCCTCTTCCGGCGTCGCAAGTACTGCAAGTTCTGCGAAGCCAAGGTGACCTAC
>CAZBZH010000704.1:0-2644 GCA_964496265.1 uncultured Acidobacteriota bacterium
AAGAAACGCGGGCGCTGCGACCGCGATGACGACGACGATGACGACGACGACCGCAAAAAGCGCCGCAAGCGTGGCAAAGGCCGCCGGGGTGGCTACCGCTAGACCCCGACTCGACTCCGACACACCTCGAACCCCCGGCCCCTGGCCGGGGGTTTTCTTTGTTGGCCACGTTTTTCAGCGGGTTCGCACTTTCCGCATCGGCGGTTTTGGGCGTTTCTAGCTGTCCGGCTTTTCCGGCAGGCGGGCGCGCCTTTCGGGCTTGTACCCCGCCGGACCGTCCGTAGCTTGGTCTGAGCCGCACGACCAGGTATGCGTCTGCGGGTTTCTAGACCACTTTGGGAGGATGGAAAGATGGCCCGGATGAAGCTCTGTATTCCGGTGCTGGTGCTGCTGCTCGCGAGCATCGCCGGCACCTCGGTCGTGGCCCAGGTGCCCGACTGCGCCGTGCGCGTCGACCGCGTCGTGTTCTGCAACGACGTCGACACCGACTTCGGCTACGAGAAAGAAGACGAGATGGTTACCGGCGTCTGCGAGGCGACCTGTGGCGATCCGATCAAGTACCGCTTCCGCATCAACAACGGCGGCACCATGCCGCTGTCGTCCTGCACTCTGACCGATTCCAACGGTCTGGTCAGCGGCCCGATCGATATCGGTGATATCGCTGTCGGCCAATCGGTGCAGAACATCTTCATCGACCGTGTCTGCACTCCCGAGCACGACGATCTGGAGCCCGGCACCCTGGTGGCCGAGTGCCTCTGCACCGATAGCGAAGGCTTCCTGCAGACGGTGATGGCCGAGGATACCGCCGGTATCCAGTGCACCGGAGGCTCCTGCGACGGCGGCCCGGTCTGCGGCGACGGCATCCTGGAAGGTGACGAAGAGTGTGACGACGGCAACCTGGTCGATGGCGACGGTTGCTCCGCCACCTGCACCCTCGAGCCGGTCTGCGGCGACGGCGTGCTGGACGACGGCGAAGAGTGCGACGACGGCAACAACGAGAACGGCGACGGCTGCTCCGCCGACTGCATGCTCGAGAACATCTGCGGCGACGGTGTCGTCGGTGGCGACGAAGAGTGCGACGACGGCAACACCATCGACGGTGACGGCTGTGACGCCGATTGCATGGTCGAGCCCTTCTGCGGCGACGGCCAGATCGATCCCGGCGAAGACTGCGACGACGGCAACAACATGGACGGCGACGGCTGCTCCGCCGACTGCATGATCGAGCCCTTCTGCGGCGACGGCATGCTCGATCCCGGCGAAGAGTGCGACGACGGCAACAACGGCGGCGGCGACGGTTGCTCCGCCGACTGCAAGCTCGAGTCCCACGGCGACCAGGGCTGCACCCCCGGTTTCTGGAAGAACCACCGTTGCTTCTGGGAAGGCTACCGCCCCTACGACAAGCTGGGTTCGGTGTTCGACACCCTGAACACCCACTACCCCTGCTACGCCCACGATCGCATGAAGGACGCCCTGCACTATCGCGGTGGCAAGGGTCACTGGGGTGCCGCCCGGGTGCTCCTGCGTCACGCGACCGCTGCGGTGCTGAACGCCTCCAACGGCGACGTGCTCTACGCCTGGACCGAGCAGCAGATCATCGATGAGGTGAACGCGGCTCTGGCCACCAAGGATCGGCACACCATGCTCGAGCTGAAGAACGAGCTGGATGCGCTGAACAACGCCGGTTGTCCGATCGGCGGACGTCGCGACTAGCGTCTAGACGACTCGCGACACGGTTCGCAAGCAAGCCCCCATCCGGGTTATCCCGGGTGGGGGTTTTGTCGTTTTAGGAATTAGTAGGGGTATTAAGGGTAAGAAATTCCCGGCCTTGATGGCTCGAGGGCAAGAACGGTCAAGACTTTCCGGGTTTGTGGTCGTAATTTCCCGATCGCCCAGAGAAATTCTATTGCCAGCGTCCGGAGGGATAGTCCGGCCGGGGCGACTTTGATCTGGAAGATCACTTGGAGGATGGGAGAGATGGCTTCTAGAACGTGGAAATGTGCGGTCGCGGTCGCCCTGTTCGCGGTGGCGGCGGTGATTCCGGTTGCCGCCCAGGCGCCGGATTGTGCCGTTCGCGTGGACCGCGAAGTGCGCTGTGGCGGGATTGACTACGACCAGGGATACGAGCCGGCAAGCGCGATGGTCACCGAGGTGTGCCAGGCGACCTGCCTGTCGGACATCCGGGTGCGCTTTCGCATCAACAACGGCGGCCAGCAGCCGCTGACCAACTGCACCCTGGTCGACTCCAACGACCTGGTCAGCCCTCCGATCAATATCGGCGATCTGGCCGTCGGGCAGTCGGTGCAGAACCTGTTCTTCGACACCACCTGCACCCCCGAGCAGGACGACAAGGAGCCGGGCCGGCTGACCGCGACCTGCGACTGTATCGACAGCGAAGGTTTCGAACTGACGGTGATGGCTGAGGACACCGCCGGCATCCAGTGCACCGGCGGCAGCTGTGAAGGCGGTCCGGTCTGTGGTGACGGCATCCTCGAGACCGTCGAGGAGTGCGATGACGGCAACCTGGTCGACGGCGACGGTTGTTCGGCGATCTGCGAGTTCGAGCCGGTCTGCGGCGACGGCGTCGCCGAGGGTAGCGAGGAGTGCGACGACGGCAACCTGGACGATGGTGACGGTTGCGCCT
>CAZBZH010000705.1:0-2634 GCA_964496265.1 uncultured Acidobacteriota bacterium
TCAAGACCCGCACCGTGTTCAACATGCTCGGGCCGCTGGTCAACCCGGCGCGGCCTCCGTTCCTGTTGACCGGGGCCTACAGCCTCGAGGCGGCGCGGCTGATGGCGGACACCCTGGCGGGCATGGAGCTGGAGCGCGCCTTCGTGATCCACGGCGATCCCGGTTGGGACGAGGCCACGCCGATCGGTCCCTACGTGATGTTCGACGTGGGGCCGGGGCAGGTCGAGGAACGACGGGAGGATCCGGCGGACTTCGGCTTCGCCCGCTGTAGCGCAGAAGCCCTGCGCGGCGGCGATGCCGCCGAGAACGCCGCCGCCATGCGCCGGGTGTTCGACGGGGAACCGGGCGCCCATCGGGATGCCCTGGTGCTCAACGTCGCGCTGGCGCTGCAGCTCACTGGTGAAGTCGCTGCCGTTGCCGACGGCGTCGCCCGCGCCAACGCGGCGATCGATCAAGGCGACGCGGCGAAGCTGCTGCGGCAGAGCGCGGCCTGCTCCCGGGAACTCCACGCGGCGGCGGGAGGTGCGGCGTGAGCGACTTCCTCGACGCCATGGCCGCCGGCAGCCGGGAGCGTTCCAAGCGCGCCCAGGCGCGGTTGTCCTACGACGAACTGCGCCGCCGCCTGGCCGATCGTCCGGCCCCGCCGCGCTTGCGGCTGCACGAGAGCGGCTTCGATCTGATCGCCGAGATCAAACCCCGCTCGCCGGCGGTCGGTTCCCTGGTCGAACGGGACACCAGCGCCTTCGACATGGTCAAACGCACCGAGCAACAGGCGTCGGCTTACGCTCGCGGTGGAGCATGCGCCATCTCGGTGCTGACCGAACCGGACCGTTTCGACGGTTCCCTGGGTTACCTAGCCTCGGCGGCGGGCGTCGTCGACGTGCCGGTGATGCGCAAGGACTTCCTGGTCGATCCCTACCAGGTGCTCGAGGGCCGGCTGTTCGGCGCCGGCGGCGTGCTGGTCATCGCCCGGATGCTGGGGGACGCCCTGGACGAGATGATCGCCACCGCGCTGGAGCAGGGCATGTTCGTGCTGCTCGAGGCCTTCGACGAGGCGGATATCGAGCAGTCGGTGCGGGCGTTGGATGGGCTCGACCCGAGTTCGCGGCCGCGCTGCCTGCTCGGGGTCAACGCCCGGAACCTGCGCACCCTGGAGATCGACGACGAGCGGCTCGAGCGGCTGTTCCCCCGGCTGCCCCGGGAGTTCACCCAGGTCGCCGAGAGCGGCCTCGATGAACAGGGGGTCGCCCGCATGGCGCGCCGGGGTTACCGAGCGGCGCTGGTCGGCTCGGTGTTGATGAAGCACTCCGATCCTGAAGCCGGCGTCGCCGCCATGCTGCGCGGCGCCCGGGCGATCCGCCAGGCGGAGGTCTGAGATGCACGTGAAGATCAAGATCTGCGGGATCACCAGCGAGTCGGCGCGGGACGCCGCGGTTGAGGCCGGCGCCGACGCGATCGGCTTCGTCTTCGCCGAGGGGTCGCCCCGGGACATCGCCCCCGCCCGGGCGGCGGAGCTGGCCCGGGATCTGCCCCCCTTCGTTACTCCCGTCGCCGTCTTCCGGCGGCCGGCCCGTGCCCAGGTCGTCCGGGTGCTCGAGAGCTTCCCCGCCTACATCGTGCAGCTCGACGTCGAGTCGATGGCCGACGGTTCCGGCCTCGGCGTGCGCCTGCTGCCGGTGTTCCACGACGCCGAGGAATTCGACGAGGCGTTGCCCGGTTACGAGGGGAACCAGCTGCTGTTCGAGAGCGCGCTCTCGGGGCAGGGGGCACGGGCCGACTGGGAGCGCGCGGGACGTCTGGCCCGTCGTTTCCCCAACCTGGTGCTGGCCGGCGGTCTCGATCCCGACAACGTCGCCGAGGCGATTCGCCGGGTCCGCCCCGGCGCCGTCGACGTCAGCAGCGGCGTGGAGAGCGCCCGCGGCGTGAAGGACAACGCACGGATCCAGGCCTTCGTCGCCGCCGTGCGCGCCAGCGAGCTACGACTGCAAGAGGTAAGCGAATGAGCACGATCATCGGAACGTTGGATGAAGCGGCGCTGGCGAGGTTGCTCGCCGGTGAACTTCCCGATGCCCGCGGACGCTTCGGCCCCTACGGCGGCCGCTACGTGCCCGAGACGTTGGTCCCGGCGCTGGACAAGTTGGAGCGGGACGCCCGGGCGCTGCTGGCCGACGAGGCCTTCATCGCCGAACTCCACCAGGAGATGCGCGACTTTATCGGCCGGCCCACGGCGCTGACCCTGGCTCGTGGACTGAGCGAACAGTTCGGCGCCGAGATCTGGCTCAAGCGGGAAGACCTGGCCCACACCGGGGCGCACAAGATCAACAACGCCCTGGGGCAGGCGTTGATCGCCAAGCGCGCCGGAGCAAAGCGGATCATCGCCGAAACCGGGGCCGGACAGCATGGCGTGGCCAGCGCTGCCGCCTGCGCCCGGGTCGGCCTCCCCTGCCGGGTCTACATGGGCGCCCTGGATGTCGAACGCCAATCCCCCAACGTCGATCGCATGCGTCGCCTGGGCGCCGAGGTGGTCGCCGTCGAGAGCGGCGACCGCACCCTGCGTTCCGCCATCGACGAGGCCTTGCGCGACTGGGTCAGCGACCCCGGCGGCACCTACTACCTGCTCGGGTCGGCGGTGGG
>CAZBZH010000706.1:0-2628 GCA_964496265.1 uncultured Acidobacteriota bacterium
GGGGCGGGAGGCCGCTGAACTCGACGCCACCGCGGCGCGGATTCTCGAGCTTGCCGGGAGCGCCGGAGAACCGCGGATTCTGTGGGAGCTTCCGGCCGCCGACCGTTGGGCGTTGGCGGCCCCCGCCGGCTGCCGGGTCGTCGCGGGGGAGCCGGACGTCGCGACCCTGGTGACCGAAGCGGAGGCCGCCCTGGCCCGTCGGGTCCGCCTGCCCTCGGGGGGGACGCTCTCGTTGGATGCGACCGAGGCCCTGACCGCCGTCGACGTGGACGGGGGGGCGTCGCGGCCGGAGGTGGCCAACCGCGAGGGGGTGGTCGAACTCTCCCGGCAACTTCGCTTGCGCAACGTGCAGGGCACGGTGGTCGTCGACCTTGCCGGAGTGCCCTCGGACGGGACCGCCCGGGAACTGTTGGCCACGGTGCGCGCCGCGGCGGGGGAGGACCCGGTGCGTCGCAGCGTCGAGGGCATCGTCGAGCCCGGTTTGTTGGTGTTGACCCGGGCCGTGGGAGAGCCTTCCCTCGAAGGGGTGCTGGTCGAGGATTGCCCGCGCTGCGGCCCGCGTCACCGGCTGCGGCCCAGGCTGGTCGCGGAGAAACTGCTGGCCAGGCAGACGGCGGAGTCGCGGGTGAATCCCTGCGAGCTGTCCCGGGTCGCGGGCTTGCTGGCGGCGGTCGGGGACCGCCGGACGCTGGTCGCCGACGTGGAGGTTGCTACCGGGGCGTGCTGAGCCGGCGCTCCCGGCGCACCGCGGCCTCTTCGGCCCGCTGGCGCTCCTCGTCGGAGCGGAACTCCAGTCCCGGCACCTTCTGCGGACGCCCTTCGCGGCCGACCCCGACCATGGTCACGTAGGCGTTGGTGGTCAGCCGCTTCTGTCCGGTGGTCGGTTCCTCGGAATAGACCTCGACCTGGATCTCCATCGAGGAGCCGAAGGCGGCGTTGACCCATCCGCTGAGCAGCAGGATGTCCCCCAGGTGGACCGGATTGCGGAACTCCACCGAGTCCAGACGGAGGGTCAGCACCCCGGAGCGGGCGTGGCGGATCGCCACCGCCGCGGCGCACTTGTCGATCAGCGCCAGCACCCGCCCACCGAACACCGATCCGTGGGTGTTGGTGTCCTCGGGGAGCACGATCTCGGTCATCTGAACGCGGGAATAGTCGACGTCGCGGGTCTCGACCTTGCTCAAAGGGAACCTCCGCCCTGAACCGGGCATTTCGATTATAGGAAACGGCGAAGCCCTTTGCTATGTGACCTTTCGGCCTTGTATGATGTCTATGTCCTTGCCGGAGCACCTCCGGCCAAACCCTCGGGGGACTTATGAACCGAACGCTCAAGTTTTTCGCCTTCGTCTGCCTGATCGCCCTGTTCGCGACCGCCGCGGCGGCTCAGAACGCGCCGGCAGAGGCACGGGGCAAGGTCGTCGACCACGAAGACAAACCGATGCGCGGGGTGAAGCTGATCTTCACCAACCCCAAGGATCCGAGCACCGAGTACTCCGCGACCACCAACAAGCGGGGCCAGTACTTCGTGGGCAACCTGCTGCACTACCCCAACAGCTACATCTGGAACCTGAAGGTCGAGTACGAGGGTTACGTGCCGACCCACATGAAGGTCTACAGCACGACCCAGGCCGCGGTCGCCGACAAGTACGAGGCGGATCTGCCCTGGAACTCCAAGATGCCCGATATGCGCATCCGTCCCTTCGGGACCGCCCAGGTCGACCTGGTGATGACGCCGCTCGAGATCGCCAAGACGATCACGCCTCAGGGTGGTTCCGACGAGATGGAAGAGATGGAAGTGATGGATGGCGGCGGCGGGGCCGCGGCGGCCCAGAACGCCAGCAACTGGGATCAGGCGCTGGGGCTCCTGGCCGCGGGCAACACCGATGCCGCGATGCCGCTGCTCGAGGAAGCGATCGAGGAGGCGCCCGAGGACGCCGAGCGGGTCACGACCATGGCCCAGGTGCAGTACCAGGCCGAGAACTACGGCCAGGCGGCGCGCTGGGCGATGCAGGCCGCGGAGCTCGATCCCCAGGCGATCCGTCCGCAGATGATCCTCTACAGCGTCAACATCGCGACCAACAACCTGGCCGGTGCCCGGGCGGCGCTGGCGAAGGCCCAGGAGATCGACCCGGAGAACGTCGAGGTGCTGGGACAGATGGCCTTCGTCGCCGATCAGGAAGGGGACATCGATACCAGCATCGCGACCTACGAGAAGATCGTCGAGCTGGACGAACAGAACACCGATGCCTGGACCGCTCTCGGTGGCCTCTACGCCAAGAAGGGTGAGAACGACAAATCCTCGGCGGCCTACGAGAAGGTCGTGGCGATGAACCCCGAGGGTGCCGAGCGGGTGTTCTACAACATCGGCGCGCTGATCATGAACAAGAACAACGTCAGCGATGCCGACATGCAGCGGGCCATCGGTGCGTTCAAGAAGGCGATCGAGATCAACGGCGAGTACGCCGAGGCCCACCAGCAGCTCGGCTTCGCCCTGCTCGGGACCGGCGACATGGCCGGCGCGCGCAATGCCCTCTCCGAGTACGTCAGGCTGGCCCCCAAGGCGCCTGACGCCGATGCGATGAAGGCGATGATCGAAGGGCTGAAGTAGCCGGCATTGAGCGGACCGCT
>CAZBZH010000707.1:0-2621 GCA_964496265.1 uncultured Acidobacteriota bacterium
AGGGGACGCCGAAAGCCCCGGGGCCTTACCACTTTAGGGGTGGCGTCTTTCCTCCCCCAGCCGGATATTTTCGAACATGCGCCGACAAGTTCTCGCTCCCCCCGTGCCCGTCTCCATCGACGGGTTCGCCGGTGAAGAATGGTTCAACCCGGTCACCGTGCGCCGGGAGCAGATCCGTCTGGCGTTGGACTCCGCCGAGCCCCCCCAGCGCCCCCTCGACCGGGAGGAGCTGGCCGAGGCCCACGAGGCAGACCCCACCCCCCGGCACCTGCTGGACCCGGCCAAGGGCTGGTTCCGCACGCTGGAACGCCACGCCAGCCTGTTCCTCAGCCACCATGTCTTCCCGCGGATTCCCGGGATCCAGATCCCCTACACCCTGCAACTCGACCGCAACCTGCTGGTCAGCGAGGCGGACGTCGCCCTGCGCGGGCTCGACCCCAGGCTCGACGGGGCCAAGGTGCTGTTCGTCTCCGACTTCCACGCCGGGCCGTTCCTCTCGCCCAGGGCGCTGGACCGCACGCTGCAGCGGCTCGCCGGGCTGGATCCGGATCTGATCCTGATCGGCGGCGACTTCGCCTCGACCAACGTCGCCGAGTTCGAGCGCTGCGCCCCGGCGTTGCGGCAGCTGCAGGCGCCGCTCGGTGTGTTCGGCGTGATGGGCAATCACGACTACTACACCGAGGACGCGGCCAGGCTGTGGCGGGTGATCGAACAGCAGGGCGTGCGCATGCTGCGCAACGATGCCCTGCGGGTCGAGCGGGACGGCGCGTCGCTGGTGGTCGCCGGCCTGGACGACTACCTGATGGGCACGCCGGACATGGCGGCGACCGCCCGGGCGATCCGCCGCGCGCGTGGAGACAGCGGCGCGCCCACGGTGATGCTGTCCCATAACCCCGATGCCCTGTTCGAAGCCTCGGCGGCGGATGTGGACCTGGTGCTCTCGGGCCACACCCACGGCGGCCAGGTACGGGTGCCGAAGCTTCCGGTGCTGGTGCGGATGAGCCGCTTCCGGCTGGATCAGGGCCGCTACCAGAGCGGCGCGACCCAGTTGATCGTCAGCCGCGGCATGGGGGTCTCGGGCATTCCGCTGCGCCTCTACTGCCCGCCCGAGGCGATGCTGGTCACGCTCCGTACGTCGGCCCCATAAAGATCGAGCCGCTCCATGCGGAGCGGCTCGACAAACGGTCGGTCTGTGAAGGAGTGACTAGTTGAGGTAGCTGCGGAGCTGCTGCCAGCGCTTGGAGTGCTGGAGCTTGTCCAGGGCCGCGGCTTCGATCTGACGGATGCGCTCACGGGAGAGCCCCATCAGTTCGCCCACCTGCTTGAGGGTCTTCGGCTCCTGACCGGTGAGCCCGAAGCGGAGCAGCACGACCTTGCGCTCCTTGCCGTCGAGCTCGGTCAGCGCGCCGCGCACCTGCTCGCGCAGGGTGTGACCGAACAGGGTGGACTCGGCCGACGGGATCACCGTCTGCTCGAGCTTGTCCTGCAGGTAGAAGTCATGTTCTTCGTCGATCAGCGAGTTGAGGGAGGCTCCCTCTTCCGACGCCTGGAGCAGCAGGGTCACTTCGCTGGGCGCGACCTCGAGAGCGGCGGCCACCTCGTCGAGGGTTGGCTTGCGCTGGAGGACGGCGGTCAGGGTGCGGGTGGTCTTGACGATGCGGTGGAGCAGGTTGGCCTGCTTCTGGGGCAGCCGGACCGGACCGGATTGCTCGGCCAGGGCCTGGACGATCGCCTGGCGGACCCACCACACGGCGTAGGTGATGAACTTGACGCCCTTGCCGGGATCGAACCGCTTGGCGGCCTCGATCAGGCCGACGTTGCCTTCGTTGATCAGGTCCAGGAACGACAGGCCGCAGCCGCGGTACTTCTTGGCGTAGGAAACGACGAAACGCAGGTTGGCTTCGACCAACTCCTGGAGAGCGGCGGCATCGCCGTCCTGGATCTTCCGGCCGAGGACCTTCTCTTCATCGGCGGTGACCCGGGGCAACTTGGACAGGTCGCTCAGGTACCGTTTGAGGAAAAGCGAAGAATCCTGGCTGGAGGCCTTGGACCGCTCTTTGACCGATTGCTGCGCCATCTCGAACTCCCCCTCGCCCCGCAGGGCGTTTGTTGTTCCTTGTGAGCGATTAACCTCTCGGCCGCTCGGCCGGAACATTGAGTCGGAAATGGGCCAATTCCAGAGTGGGACCAAGAAAATATATGCACTTTCCAAGAAAGAGCTATTTCTCTCAGGAAATCCAGATATCCGTGCCGTTTTTTTTCTTCGTTTTTCTCTCGAAACGGCGGTCGGAAGGCCCTGGGAAGGGGGTCCGGACCGGTTAGCCGGGGTGGGCCGACCCCGGCTAACCTCAATTATTTTAAAGAATTAGGGGGATCGCTCAGCGCTCCTGCAGGCGGTGGCTGTCCGGCGCGCCCAGGTCGAGGCCGTAGACCTCCTTGAGCTGATCGATCCGCTTGCGGGTTGCAGGGGAGAAAGGATGTTTGCCTTCGAAGGCGTGGAGCACGATCCCCTCGATCAGATCTCCCAGGCTGATGTCGTGGAACTCGGCCAGCCCCTTGAGCACCTTGAGCAGCCGCTTCTCCAGGCGGACCCCGGTCTGGACCCGCTCGACCTTGAGCCG
>CAZBZH010000708.1:0-2620 GCA_964496265.1 uncultured Acidobacteriota bacterium
GAGCTCGACGCCGATCTCGTACCACTCCTCGGCGGACAACTCACGGGCTGCCTCGCGGTTGGCCCGGTGGGTCTCGTAGCTGGCCACCCGGGTCAGCTTTTCCCCTTCGAAGTTCAGCAGGGTCTGACCGGTCTCCGGCTCCCAGCTGCGGCCGCCCCGATGCACGCAGACCCGTTTCCCGGCGGCGTCGATCTGGACCGCGGTCAAAGGCATGTCGCCGGGGAGCTGGGCCCGCAACCGGCGCAGCGCGGCCTGGACCCGGCGTGCGGGAATCTTCTTTTCGATCAAGCCCTTGGCGGTGCGCAGCAGCGCCACGTCCTGGAAGTCGAAGCGGGCTTCGCCCTCATCGCTCTCCTGGGGCGCGAGGATACCGTCGCGGACCAGGGATCGGACCCGGCCGACGGGAAGCTCCACCATGCGGGCTACGTCGCGAACGGAAAAGCCGCTCATTCCACCCTTGGTCGTACCGACCGCGCTGGGATCAGGCGCGTTTCGCCTTCTTGCGCGTCGTGGTCTTCTTCTTGCTCGAGGCCGCCTTCTTCGCGGGCTTGCGATCGCCCTTGGCGAGGCTGGCCTTGAGCGCCTCCATCAGATCGATGACCTGAGCCTGGGGCTCTTCGGGGGCTTCGGTGATCTCCTGGCCCTCGACCTTGCGTTCGATCGCGGCCAGCATGCGCTTGCGTACCTCGTCCTCGTACTTCTGCGGCTCGAACTTGTCCGACACCGCCTGGTTGACGATCTGCATCGCCAGATCCAGTTCGGCGTCCTTGATCTCCGCCTCGCCCACCGGGATGTCGCCGATGGCGCGCACCTCGTCGGCGTAGTAGAGCTGCTGCATGACCAGGCCGTCGCCCATCGGTCTCAGCATCACGAGATACATCTTGCCGCGCGCCGCGTATTTCGCCAGTGCCGCGCGGCCGCTTTTCTGAAGTGCCTTCGACAGGAGCTTGTAGGGACGGGCACCCCCCTTGTCCGGGCCCAGGTAGTAGCTCTTGCTGAAGTAGATCGGATCGATCGAATCCAGGGGCACGAACTCGGTCAACTCGATGGACTGAGTCGACTTCTCCAACAGGGCCTTGTACTCGTCATCCTCGAACATGACGTACTGGCCCTTGGTGAACTCGTAGCCCTTGACGATGTCCTTGCGCTCGACCTGCTCCCCGTTCTTGCTGTTGACGTACTGCTGCTTGACCCGGGAGCCGGTTTTCTTGTCGAGCATGTTGAAGCGCACCGAGGAGGCGGACTCTCCGGCAGAAAAGAGCTTCACCGGGATCGAAACGAGCCCGAAAGAAACCATCGCCGACGCTATCGCTCGTGCGCTCATAGGGTTAGCCTAACATAGGCCCCCGTCGGCCGGAGAGCAAAGTCGGTTGCGGGAGGGGAACTCCCGGCCTTTTTGAGCGCCGCGAAGACTATTTCAATTTCATCGGCCGCCGGTGCGGGGCGCTACCGGCTCAGCGCTCCCCGGGCTGAACCTCGCCGACGTCGATCGGCTCGGGTTGCGGCACCGACACGCAGACCTCGAAGTCCATGCACTCGGCGTCGGGGAGGTCGTTGGTCGTGCCGTCGGCGTCGGCCAGGGTGCAGCCGTCGAGTCCGGCCTGGACGTGGCACTGGTCTTCTTCGGCATCGGTCGTCGCCGCCGCCAGGCAGTCGTCGTGAGCCTTGCAGCAGGGACGGGTGTAGCAGTGCAGCTTGATCGGTTCACAGAGCCAACCACACAGGCCGGCGACCTTCTCCACCTCGCAGCCGACGCACCCCTTGCCGCAGGCTCCATGGCAGCGGAACGCTCCGCCCCGTTCGCAATCGCCGGTGGTCCAGCTCTCCGGACTGTCCTGGGAGATCGAGCAGCCTCCGCCCGAGGCGAGGGCGCTCGTCGTGCCGGGGCGCAGCCCCAACTCGTCCTGGTGATAGGAAAGGTAGAGCGCACCCGCGTCGCACAGCTGCGCGCAGGTTGCCTGCGGAGGGTTGAGCTGGCCGTCCGGCCAGTTGAACACGTGAATCGGCGTCTCGTTGCCGCCTGCCCGGTATTCGATGCGGTACTGTTGCCAACCCAGCTCGTAGCAGCGGCCTTCGACGCCGCCGATGAACAGATCGGGGCCGAACCGGCAAGTTGCCTGGGGTTCCAGCGACAGTGAGATCGGCCGGGATGCTTCGGCCGCGACTCCGCTGCAGGCGAGCAACCCGAGCAAGACGGTCAGAACGGTGCGTCGAACGATCATGGCGGACTCCCCCGATTCGGTGTGCCGACCGATCGACACCCCTGGTCAGGGAGTCCGCGGCCGGCGCGATTACCCCCGGCTCGACGGTTTTTCCGGTTTTTCGGCGGGCCCGACTAAACCGCGGCTTGGGCCGCGCGGTCTTCCAGGGAGCAACGCTGTCTGGGAGGAGGCCGCATGTGCAAGCGAGGCAGCCTGGTCGTCACCGTGTGCCTGATGCTGCTGTTCGGGCTCGGCCGCGTGGCGGGCCATCCGCTGCAGGTCGAGCAGGACCGGCTCGTCACCACCGGGATCGGCGCCATCGACAACGAGATCCACCTGGATCAGCCGCTGATGATCTTTCAGGTGCAGCGCCCTCTTGTGCTGACCGGGCATCCGTTCTACCCGGGCCGGGTGGTGCC
>CAZBZH010000709.1:0-2616 GCA_964496265.1 uncultured Acidobacteriota bacterium
GGCGCCCACCGGCGTCGCGAGATTCGACGGGAGTCTCCGCCGGCGCCGCGGGACGCGCGGGACCCCGGCGTCGATCGGCCGAGGGCTCCCGGGCCGGCTCTCGATCCAGCGGAGCGGCCGAGGATGAATCCCGCCCGCTCTCCGTCTCACGGGGTGTTTCCGTGGAGGAGAGATCGTCGCGGGGTTGGTCGGGGTTGGTTTCGTTACGGTCGCCTGCGCCGGCACGTCCGCGGCGATCCTGGATCTCCCGGGCGGCTCCCAGCTCACGCTGGAACTCTGCCGGGTCGCGATCCACGCCGGGGGCAGCATCGCGGCCGTCGAGGGCCGCGCCTCCCGCCAGGGGCAACTCGATGTTGAAGGACGACGGATCCAAAGCTTCCTCGCTGCGGCGCTCCACCCTGGAACGCTCGACCGCGTAAGAAGCATTCGTCGTGCCAATCGGCGAAAGCCCCGGTAGCAGGGGCTTTCAGCAGCAAGCGGCAATGGAAGCGGCAAGGCCTTGCCGCTCCTCGGCCGCCCTACTCCGCGTCCTTGCCGCGCTTGTAGATCTCGTAGGAAAGGTCGGCGGCCAGGGCCGGGTCGCTCTGGGTCAACGCGTCGAGGATCGCGCCCGAGGTGCGGGGCTTCCATCCGTTGAGCAGCGCCACCACCGCTTCACGATCGCGGGCAGCGAGCTGCGACAGGGCGATCGCCGCCGACTCGGGCTCCATCTTCTCGTAGGCCTGCTGCAGCCGGGCGAAGGCCTCCTTCGCCGCGATCGCCGCCGGATCCGGTTCGGGCTCAGGCAGCGGTTCCGGCTCCGGTTCGGGTTCCGGCTCGACCTCTTCCTCGGGCTCCTCGAGCACACCGGAGCGGCGCAACACTTCCTCGGCGCGTAGCGCCTCGTCCAGTTCCGCCTCTCGGCGCTTCAGCGCCTCGGCCCGGTTCACCAGCTGTTCCCCCAGCGCACGCAACGAACCGGCGGTGTAGAGCGGTGCCTTGAGCTTGGCCGCCGGGTCCTCGGCTTCGGCGTCGGTGAGAGGCGTCGGGAGGGTCGAGGCGTCGGGGTCCTCTTCCTTCGCCTCGGCCGCGGCTTCGAGGGCTGCTTGCTCTGCCTCCAGCTTGGCCGCTGCGGCGTCGGCCATCTGGTTCTCTCGCAGGATCAACTCCTCGGTGCGCGCGTCCAGCTCCTTGCCCAGCAATTGAATCGCGTCGAGGGTCAGGGACTTCGGCGGCGGGTCCCCCTTCTTCTTCGACTGGGCCAGCGCCGGCGCGAGCCCCAGGCTGCCGGGGAAGACGATCAGTCCGACGACCAGGTCGAGCAGCAGCACCGAACCCAGCAGCCAGCGCCCGGGCCGTCGCCGTTTGCGCTCACCCTGCGGCGCCTGCTCGCTTCTCGACTTGCTCGATTTCTTCGACTTCATCTGGATCAGCACTCTCATGATCGGGACCTCAGCAGATAGTTCTCGTCGAGGAACTTCTGTTCTTCTTGCTTCTCTTCTTCACGCCAGCGGGCGTAGCGTTTTTCCCGCAGCCGCTCCAGGGCGCGGTGTTTGCGGGATGCCTCGGCGTAGGCGGCCTCGGCCTCGGCCAGAGACAGCGTCGCTTCCTGTTCCTTCTCGGCGGCGTAGCGCACGCTCTCCCGGGCACGTTCCCGGCGGGCCATCAGTTCGCGCCACAGGGTGATGTCGTGGGCACCCTCGTCAAGCTCGGTGTAGATCGCCTGCCGGTACATGTTCTCGGCCTCGCTCAGGGCTTCCCGTTTCGTGTCGCGGGTCGCCACCGCCTGGGCCAGCGCGATCCGCGCCTCACGCCGGCGCAGCTCACGCAGTTTCTCCAGCCGTGCCAGGCGGAATTGGAAGCGCCGCATCAGGCGGTCTCCTCACCGGCCAGCGCCGCGGCGGCCAGGGCCGCCCGCGTCTCCTCGAGGGAGGCGCCGTGTTGTTTCTCCTGGGTCAGGAAACCGGTCATCTGTTCCCAGGAACGGAGCGCCGCATCCACCCGGGGGTTGCTGCCGGCGTGATAGGCGCCGACCAGGATCATGTCCTCGGCGTCTCGATGAGCGGCCAGCCGTTGGCGCAGTTCTCTCGAGTGGGCCAGTTGATCCGCTTCGCTGACCTGGGGCATCAGGCGGCTGATGCTCTCCAGCACGTCGATGGCGGGGTAGTGACCCTTGGAGGCCAGGTCCCGGGTCAGCACGATGTGTCCGTCGAGCAGGGATCGCGCGGCGTCGGCGATCGGCTCGTTCATGTCGTCCCCCTCGACGTAGACCGAATAGAGCCCGGTGATGCTGCCCCCCTCGCGGACCGCGCCGGCCCGCTCGACCAGTTGCGGCAGCAGCGAGAAGACCGATGGGGGATAGCCCTTGGACGACGGAGGCTCGCCCATGGAGAGGCCGACCTCCCGCTGGGCCATGGCCACCCGGGTGATCGAGTCCATCAACAACACGACGCGCTTGCCCTGGTCGCGGAAGTACTCCGCGGTGGCGGTCGCGGCCAGCGCCGCGCGAATGCGGCGTAGCGGCGGTTCATCGGAGGTGGCGACGAACACCACGGTGTGCTCCAGCCCCTGCCGGCTCAGATCTTCTTCGATGAAATCGCGAACCTCGCGGCCGCGTTCGCCGACGAGGGCGATCAC
>CAZBZH010000710.1:0-2613 GCA_964496265.1 uncultured Acidobacteriota bacterium
GGAGAAGTTCCCCGGCATGCGGGTCTGCTTCGCCCACGGAGCCCAGCTGGCCCAGATCAACCTGGGCCGACGCATCCAGGGGTTCGACGGCCGCCCGGATCTATTCCAGAACATGAAGCACCCCCGGGGCGCGGTGGGCCACAAGAACATCTTCTTCGACACCCTCGTGCACGACACCGGCTCCCTGAAGCTGCTGGTCGACAACCAGGGCGCCGAGCAGGTGGTGCTGGGCCTCGACGATCCATACCCGCTGGGCGAGATGGACAGCGAGCCCCAGGCCTCGTACCCCGGCAAGATCCTCGATCTGGCCATCAAACGGGACATCATCGATCAGGCGGAGTACGACGCCATGTGGAGCGACAACACCGTGCGCTGGCTGTGCGGCGACGACGCCGACATGCAAGAGGCCTTCCGCAAGCGGGTTCGCGGCGCCTAGCCCCTTGCTACCCCGCCCTCCGTGGCGGACGCCATCCGCTTGAAGTAGGCTGTCGCCGATGAGTTCAACCCTGCCCACCATCGAACGGATTGCCCAGAACTTCGAGCTGCTCGACGACTGGGACGACCGCTATCGGTACATCATCGAGTTGGGCCGGAAACTGCCTCCCCTGGGCCCCGAGGCCAAGGTCGAGGAGAACCGGGTTCAGGGGTGCGTCAGCAAGGTCTGGCTGATCTGCCACCAGTGCCCGATGCGGCCGGCGTGCCTGAACTTCGAAGCGGATAGCGACGCCCACATCGTGCGCGGGTTGACGGCAATCGTTCTGGCGCTGTTCGACGGCAAGAGCATCGACGAGATCGTGGCGCTGGACCCCAAGCCACACTTCGAGAAGCTCGGGCTGGCCACCCACCTCTCCCCCAGCCGGGCCAACGGGTTCGCCGCCATGGTTCAACGAATCAAGACCCTGGCGATCGCCGAGAAGCAGGCACGGGATCAGGCTGAGGCCTAGCGCGCCGCAGCGTCGCTAGAAGCGGATCGTCGCCGCGTCGCTTCCGACCTTGAAGGTGGCGCTTCTGACCGTCTTCCCCCGCTCCACGTTGACCAGATTGACCTGATCCGGCCAGATATCCAGCAGGGCGTCCTGGGACAGGGTCAACGCCGAGAGCGACTCGGGGATCGGGGCCTCGGCGTAGACCCATAGGTGGTCGCCGTCGATCTCGTTGCCGACCCGCGTCAGGCGAACCGCCGATCCGTCCTGGTCGGCCAGCGAGAAGCGCTTATGCACGTAGCGCTCGAACCGATCACGATCGGTCGCGCTACCCAGCAGATCGGCCTCCCCCCCGAACAACTTGCGGCTGGCATGCTCGGCGTCATGCAGCAGGAAGCGGTGCATGACCTCGATGTTGCCGGTTCGCTCGTTGAACAGCACCCGCGTCAGGGACTCCTTCTGCTGGTGGGCCGCCAGCGAACCGAAGCACAGTAGCCCCGTCAGAAACAAGACCGCAGCGCGGAAGAGAGGGCTCATGGGTTCTCTTCGTCCTTGTCCTTCTTCAGCTCTTCTTCCGTCTTCGGCTTGGTCTTGATGTCTTGCATCAGATCGCGCCGGTCCAGGCCCTTGCGCTTGGGCGCCTTGAAGGCTTCGATGCGCGAGGGGATGATCCGCCGCGGATAGTGGTTGTTCTCCACGTCGGTGTCGGCGGTCTCCCAGTTCGGATCGACGACCACCTGGAGCAGCTCCCGGTCGCTGACGATCAGCTTCTTCACGCTCCTGGAATTACGGCGCCAGATCTCCGCGGGAATGTCGAAGCGCTCCGTGGTGCCATCCTCGTAGGTCAGCTCCAACAAGATCGGCATCACCAGGCCGCCGTGATTGTTGAACTCCAGTACGTAGTAGTTGCGGTCTTCCCTGACGGCGCGTTCCAGTGCCTCACGTTCCCAGTCCTCGAGGTCGGCGAGGAACTTCCGGTACTTGTTGCGCTCCTTGTTGGTGACGGTGAAGCGGTCGTTCTCATCGTAGAAGTCACGGACGTCCGGGTTTTGCTCGACCCAGGTGGGGCCGTCGGCCCGGTTGCGCTCCACGATCACCGACTCGGGCTTGTCCCGTTCCTCCTGGCGCCGGCGATCGTAGTCGATGTCCGGGTCCCTGGTGTCCAACCGCAGCTTCCAGACCCGGTCGATACTGATGTCCACGTGGTCGGTGGTGTAGAACCAGCCGCGCCAGAACCAGTCCAGATCGACGCCGGAGGCCTCTTCCATGGTGCGGAAGAAGTCGGCGGGAGCGGGGCGTTTGAACATCCAGCGCCGCGAATACTCGCGGAAGGCGAAATCGAACAACTCGCGCCCCAGGATCGTCTCGCGCAGGATCATCAGCGCCGCCGTCGGCTTGGCGTAGGCGTTGGGACCGAGCCGCAGTACCGAATCGGACTGGGTCATGATCGGCACCTGCCGCTCGGATTTCATGTAGTCGACGATGTTGCGCGGTTCGTTGTTCCAGGGGATCTCCGGATCCCACTCCCAGCCGGCCATGGCGTCGAGGAAACTGTTCAGCCCCTCATCCATCCAGGTCCACTGCCGTTCGTCGGAGTTGACGATCATCGGAAAGTAGTTGTGGCCGACCTCGTGGATGATGACCGAAATCAGACCATACTTCGTACGGGCACTGTACGTACCGTCTTTCT
>CAZBZH010000711.1:0-2611 GCA_964496265.1 uncultured Acidobacteriota bacterium
TGGGCCAACAACGAGACCGGAGTACTACAACCGCTGGAAGAGGTCGGCCGGGCCTGCCGGTTGGCCGGGATCCCGTTCCTGGTCGACGCCGTCCAGGCCGCGGGCAAGATGCCGATCGACCCCCGGGAGGTCTTCGTCGCCATGCTGGCGATCTCCGGGCACAAGCTCGGCGGGCCCCAGGGCACCGGCGCCCTGATCGTGCGCGACGGCATCACCCTGGCGCCGCTGGTCGCCGGGGGCGCCCAGGAGAAGCGCCGCCGGGGCGGGACCGAGGCGGTCTGCGCCATCGCCGGGTTCGGCGTGGCCGCGGCCCTGACCGCCCAGCGGATGAAAGAGGAGGTCGGCCGGCTGGTGCGCCTGCGGGCCCGGCTGGAGACCCGGCTGCGGGAGATCTTCCCCGACGTCCGTTTCCACGCCCAGACGTCGCAACGGCTGCCGAATACGACGAATTTCGCCCTCCCGGGGGTCCCCGGCGAGACCCTCGTGATTGCCCTGGATCTCGAGGGATTTGCCGTCTCCACCGGCTCTGCCTGCGCCTCGGGGGCGGTCGAACCCTCCCATGTGCTGCTGGCCATGGGGATCTCCGAGGAGGAGGCGCGCTCGTCGCTACGGGTCTCCACCGGCTGGAGCACCACCGGCGACCACATCGACCGCTTCCTCGACGTACTGCCCCGGGTGGTGGGACAGGTGCGGAAAGGCCTCGGCCGGTAGTATCTTCTTGCGATCATGAACAACCCGGGAACCACCGCGGCCGCCATGAGCGGCGGTGTCGATAGCTCCGTGGCGGCGGCGATGCTGGCCCGCGAGGGGCGTCGTCTGGTCGGGTTCTCGATGCAGCTGATCGACAAGCTCGCCGGCGAGGCGGAGCGCTACGGCCGCTGCTGCTCCCCCGAAGACTTCAAGGATGCCCGCCGGGTCGCCGAGCGCATGGGCTTCCCGCACTACATCATCGACATGGAGCAGGAGTTCATGGAGCGGGTCGTGCGGCCGTTTGCCGCCGACTACGCCGCCGGACGGACCCCGTCCCCCTGCGTCAACTGCAACACCTTCATCAAGTTCGACTCGCTGATCGCCCGCTCCCGGGCGGTGGGTGCCGAGAAGGTGGCGACCGGTCACTACGCGATCCTCGAGCGGGATCCGAAGAGCGGACGCACGCTGCTGCGCAAGGCCAGGGACCTGACCAAGGATCAGTCCTACTTCCTGTTCGATCTCTCCGATGAGCAGCGGGCGTCGGCGGAGTTTCCGCTGGGCCGGCTGTCCAAGGACGAGGTGCGGGAGTTGGCCCGGGAGTTCCAGCTCGACAACGCCGACAAGCCGGAGTCGATGGACCTGTGCTTCGTGGCCAAGGGTGAGGACTACCGCGGCTTCCTCGAGCGCCAGGGCTTGATGGCAAAGCGCGAGGCGGGGGAGATCGTCAACAGCTCCGGCGAGGTCCTCGGTGAGCACGGCAGCATCGGTGACTACACCGTGGGCCAGCGCAAGGGCATCCAGGTGCCGAGCCAGGACAAGCTCTACGTGCTGCGCATCGAGCCCGAGCAGAAGCGGGTGGTGGTCGGCGGCGGCGATGAGCTGCTGAGCGACCGCTGCGTCATCGAACGCACCCGCTGGATCCCCTTCGAGACACTGGACGGTCCGATCTCCGGCGACATGCGCATCCGCTCCAACGACAGCGGTTCCCCGGCCACCGTCACGCCGCTTCCCGACGGCCGCGCCGAGGTGCGCTTCGACGAGCCCCAACGGGCGATCGCTCCGGGGCAGGCGGCGGTGCTGTACGACGGAGATCTGGTGCTGGGCGGCGGCTGGATCGTCGCGAATCCCGGCACCGGGGCCTGAACTCAGCTTCGAGCCAGCCGCCTGTGCGCTATCGTTTCCGTCCCTTCGGGTGGGTCTTGATCACGTGCTTGTAGAAGCGGCCGAACTTCTTGCCCTCGGCGCGCTTGGTGCGCTCGTCCTTGGCTAGGTGGCTCAGTTCTTTCTGTAGCTTCTGGTAGGACTCAACCCGCGCCGCGTCCAGCTCGCCGGACTCGATGCCCGAGCGCACCGCGCAGCCCGGTTCGTGGGCGTGGGTGCAGTCGTTGAATTTGCACGTGGCGGCCAGTTCGGCGACCTCGGTGAATACGTCGTTGAGCGCCTCTTCATCGGCCCAGGGCGCCAACTCGCGCATGCCCGGGGTGTCGATGAACAGCGCGCCGCCAGGGAGCCGCACCAGTTCCCGGTGGGTCGTGGTGTGCCGGCCCTTGCTGTCGAACTCGCGGATCTCGCCTGTCTTGAACCTGGCCTCGCCGAGCAGCCGGTTGATCAGCGTCGATTTGCCGACGCCCGACGAGCCGACTACCGCCACGGTTTTTGCCGGCAACAGGTAGGGTTCGAGCAACTCCATGCCGTCGCCGTGTTTGGCGCTGGTGCGATGCACCGGCACGCCGGGGGCGATGGCCTCGACCTCGAGCTGGCGCTGGTCCGCCGCGTCGCAGACGTCCGCCTTGTTCAACAACAGAACCGGCGTGGCGCCGCCGTTCCAGACCACCGCCAGGTAGCGCTCGATGCGGCGCAGGTTGAAGTCGTGATCCAACGCGCTGACGATCAGCACCGTGTCCAGGTTGGCGGCGATGAC
>CAZBZH010000712.1:0-2610 GCA_964496265.1 uncultured Acidobacteriota bacterium
AGGGTCAGAGCGACGAAGACGAACATCTTGAGCAAGAGGTAGAGCAGGAAACTTCCCGGCGCGATTCGCACCAGCCCGACGAGGGCACTCCACGCTTCAAGGGCCCGGCAGCCGCGCAGCCACATCAACGGCGCGACGAAGTCGTTGATCAGCACCGACAGTACCAACCAGATCACCGCGGCGGTCAGCACCACCGGCAGCCACAGCACCAGCAGCATGATCCAGGCGGGCCCGGGATCCTCGGCGCCGAGGGCGGACGCACCGACGCCGCCGATCAGCAGGGTCATGGCCAGCGCGCTGAACAGCGCGACGCCGGCCAGGGCGATGCAGAAGCGGAACAGGAACAGGGACATGGCCGCGGAGCCGAAGCGGCGCCAGGGGGCGACCACATCGCCGCGGTTGTGTCGTACGCCGTCGATGAACATGAACATGCCGCGGCTCGAGAGGTACAGCAGCAGAACCGTAAGGCATATGGCGAAGAAGACGAAGATCACGATGAAGGTGACGAACAGGACCCCGTAGTCGGCCATGAAGTTGTCCCAGCCGCGGCCGAGGCTCCAGTTGCCGTCGTCGCTGGTGTAGCGAGCGCCGGTGCCGAAGCTGCCGTCACGGCCGAGCCAGGCCAGCCAGGCGCAGAAGCCCAGGGTCAGCCACTTGACCGGGTCGATCGGCGAGAAGAGCACCCGCACGGTCCAGTCCAGGGCCTGGGACAGCGGATCCAGCACCGAGATCCGCGGCGGGCCGGGGTAGTTGGGATTCGATTCGCTCAAGGCCTCTCCTAGGGCAACGGGGGCTGGCTCGCCCCTTCCGGCGCGAGCATCCGATGGAACGCCGGAGGGTGCTTCCCGGTTCCCTGGCCGGTCAGTCTCTCATGTCCATGACGATCGGTGTGACTTCCGGAGCCCCGGGCGGTCCATACTGGCGTCGCCGGCACCCCGGTGGGTGCGTGACGTAAGGAAACACGGAGGAGACGATGTCGGATTTTGATTTGTCGAAACTGACCCAGCAGATGACCGAACTGGTCTCGACCTGGGGACTCCAGGTGGTCGGGGCGATCGTGGTCCTGATTCTGGGCCTGGTGATCGCGAAGATCATCCGCGGCTCGGTGAGGGGCATGCTGCGCCGGGCCAAGATGGACGAGACGCTGATCCCGTTCCTGTCCAACCTGGTCTACTACATGATTCTGGCCTTCGTCGGTATCGCCGTCCTGGGCCTGTTCGGCATTCCGACCACGTCGTTCATCGCGGTTCTCGGTGCCGCCGGCCTGGCGGTCGGTCTGGCGCTCCAGGGCACTCTCTCGAACTTCGCCGCCGGCGTGATGCTGCTGTTCTTCCGTCCGTTCCGGGTCGGCGACTACGTCGAGGCCGGTGGGGACTCGGGTGAGGTGCGCCAGGTGGGTGTCTTCGCCTCGACGCTGTTGACCCTGGATAACGTCACCATCGTGCTGCCCAACGCCGCGATCTGGGGCTCCAAGATCCGCAACTACACCGACCATCCCAACCGCCGCAACGACCTGGCCATCGGCATCTCCTACGGCGATGACATCAACAAGGCGCGCCAGGTGATCTCCGACGTGCTCAAGGCTGACGAGCGGGTGCTGCAGGACCCCGCGCCGCTGATCGCGGTCTCCGGCCTGGGCGATTCCTCGGTGGATCTGCTGGTCGGCCCTTACTGCAAGCCGGAGCACTACTGGGATCTGCGCTTCGACATGTACCAGAAGATCAAGGAAGGCCTGGATCAGGCCGGCGTGACCATTCCGTTCCCGCAGCGGGATGTCCACCTCTTCCGCGAAAACGGCTAGCGAACATCGGTCAACCCCCCGTTGGCCGAGGCGCCCGGATGGAATCCCTTCCGTCCGGGCGTCTTCTTTTGAGTGGGCGCCGGCTCTGGCTTTGATATTGAGAATCGATTATCATTCAGCCGGTGCAGCGCCAGACCAACCAGCGTGATGCGATTCGCCGGGTCTTCGAGACCTTCGGCCGGCCGCTGAGCCCCCGGGAGATCCTGCAGGAGGCTCGTCGGGAGGTCCCCGGTCTGGGCATCGCCACGGTCTATCGCGCGGTCAAGACGCTGACGACCAGCGGCTTTCTGCGCCCGGTGGAGCTCCCCGGCGCCGCGGCCCGCTACGAGCGGGCCGGCAAACAACACCATCACCACTTCCACTGCCGATCCTGCGACCGGGTGTTCGACGTCGACGCCTGTCCCGGGGCGATCAGCAGCATCTCCCCCGAGGGATTCGAGCTCGAGTCCCACGAGATCGTGCTCTACGGCCGGTGCAATCGCTGTGCGGTCTGAGCGGTTCATGAGACGGGCCGGCATCGTCGCCGCTCTGCTGTGCGCGACGCTGCTGCTCGCCGCCTGCGACAAGGTCGAGACCCGCCCGGTGGTCGTCGTCTCCGTCGAGCCCCAGGCCTTTTTCGTCGAGCGCATCGCCGGCGACCGGGTCGACGTGCAGGTGATGATCCCGCCGGGGGGCAGCCCCCACACCTTCGAGCCGAGCATGTCCCAGATGAAGGAGATCTCGGCGGCGGCGGCCTGGATCAAGATCGGCCACCCCGATCTGGTGTTCGAGGGGGACTGGCACGATCGTTTCGTCGCGGCCAATCCGGA
>CAZBZH010000713.1:0-2607 GCA_964496265.1 uncultured Acidobacteriota bacterium
GAGGGCTACGTGTTCGAGACCAAGGTCGGCGTGCGGGTCGACGGCGCGGGGGATACCTCGGGGGTGGACTTCGCGCTGGATAGCGGGCGCGAGGTGCGCGTCGAGGTTCGCGGTGCCGGCGGCAACCCGGTCGTCACAGCGGTGCTGTCGCTGACCATGCCCGGCGATGTCACTTCCGTGCTGGGTGACGGCTTCACCAATGAACAGGGCATCGCCATGGTCGGCCTACCCGAAGGCCAGGCCTTCGATCTGTACGTGGTGGCCCAGGGTTGGGCTCCCGGCCACTTCGAGTCGGTCGTGCCCCAGGGGGATGAACAACCCTACGTGCAGGTCACCCTGCAGGAGGGGCTGACCCTGCAGCTGATGTTGACCGACGCCTCGGGGGCGCCGGCGGCAGGCAGGAGAGTGCGGCTCCAGGGCGACTCGTTGCCGCGCGGGATCGAGATGATGCTGCAGATGATGGGCGGGGGCTCGGCGACCTCGGCCGAGGGCATCGTGTTGCTGCCCAACCTGTTGCCGGGCAACTACCGGGTGTTCGTCGACGACGGCGCGGAACCGATCGGAAGCGTTGTGGTCACCGAGGGCGGCGAGAACGTCTACCAGCTGCCCGTGCCCTAGGGGAGTTCGGAGGCTAGCCAGCTGGGGGCGTCGCTCATGATGGCGTCGACCTTGGCGTCCAGCGCCTTCTGGACGCGGCGGCGGGAGTTGCAGGTCCAGGTGTAGACCGGCTTGCCCAGTTCCTGAACGTCGCGCACCAGGGCCGGGGTGACGGTGCGGATGTCGAAGGAGACGCCGTCCAGCGGTTCCAGCTGCTTGCGTTCCCGGGAGCCGACCCGGCGCATCTTCTTCACGTTGAGCACCGTGCGCACCTGGGGCACCGCCTCGCGGCCGGCCTCCAGCACCTCGGGATCGAAGCTGAGCAGCACGGCGTGGCGCAGCAACCCCGCCGCCTTGAGCCGGCGCGCCACCAGCGCGCCCAGCCGGGTGTAACGGCCGTCGACCCGGCGCTTGGGGTGGGACTTGACCTCGAACATCCACAGGCAGGCCTTGCCGTGGCGCCGCAACACCTCGTCCAGGGTCGCGATGCGCACCCGGCGATGGCGCCGGTCGAACCAGCTCCCCGCGTCGAGTTTCCGCAACTCGGCCAACTCCATCGATTCGACCCGCCGTCCCCGGCGGCCCGCCTTGTTCAGCACCCAATCGTGGAACAGCACCGGTTCGCCGTCGGCAGTGAGCTGTACGTCGGTCTCGATGCCGTCGCAGCCGGCAGCCAGCGCCGCCTTGAAGGCGGGCAGGGTGTTCTCCGGGTAGCCTGCCGAGTGCCCCCGGTGGGCGATGACCCAGGGCAGCTTCTGCCCCGGCTTCATCCGGGTCAGCGGCGCCCGGCTCACGAAGCTTCGGCCAGGAGATCCAGCACGATCTGATCGAACTTGTCCCGCAGCGCCGCGTGGGAGTGTCCGGTGGCCGGGCCGACGTAGCCGGTGTAGATGTGGCGGATCTTGCCGCTCTGGTCGAGGAAGATCGTGGTCGGGTAGGCCCGCACCTTGTCGATCAGCGGGAACTGCTCCGAGGCTTCCGCCTTGTCGTAGGTTCCCGCCAGCAGCACCGGGAACTCCACCCCGTGGTAGGCGTTGAAGCGGCGCACCTGGGCGGCGTCCCGTTCGGCGTCGCCGGTCAGCTCGAAGGCCAGCCCGACCACCTCCAGGCCGCGATCGCCGTAGGCCTGCTCCAGGTCGATCATGTGGCGGATCGCATCGTTGCAGTTGGGGCACCAGGACCCGAACACCTCGAGCACCGTGACCTTGCCGGTCAGCGACGAGATAGCGGTGGGCTCCAGGTCGAGGTTCGGGTAGGTCAGATCGCCCAGAGCGACCTGGTCGTTCCACACGGTCATGCCGAAGCCGTCGGGCAGGGTCGCCGAGTCGTCGCGTACCGCCTCCCAGGTCTCGTGCCAGCTGTCCCGGGACCAGAAGTCGCCCTGCATCCCACCGTCACTCAGGTCGGCGTGGAACAGGAAGGCGTGGGCGAAGTCGAAGCAGGAGAGCCGCAGCTGGTTGCCGGCGAAGCTGCCCGCCAGGTAGCGGTAGTCGCCGACGGCGGTGAGGAAGGTGCCCAACAGCGCGCCGTCGGAGCCGGTGCGCAGCTCGGCCACCGCCGGGTTCTCGTCGGTTTCGAAGTCGACGCGCCAGCGACCGGCGACCGCGTCGGCGTCGTTGACCGTGCCTGTGGGCAGCGGAAAGCGGGCGTCGGCGCCGTGGGTCGCGTGGAAGGGGAGCTCCGAGGTGTCGCCCCCACCGGCGGTCTTCTTCCAGCGGCCGTCCAGCTTGCTGCCACCTTCAGAGAGAGTCGCCACGATCGAGGAGTCGTAGTGAGGCGCGGCCAGGGTCAGTTGGTTGCCCTCCAGCGCCACTTCGGGGACCGGGATCCGTTCCTCGCCGTTGACCAGGGTGGCGGTCCAGGCGCCCTGCTCTTCGACCAGGATCAGGCCGAAGGGGAGTTCGCCGCCGGGGCTGTCGAGCCAGGCGCGCCACAGACCCGGGGTCGGGCCGGCCTCGGCGATCGCGCCGCCGTTGCCGCCGCCGCCGCCGCCATCGCCGGCGCCGACGA
>CAZBZH010000714.1:0-2605 GCA_964496265.1 uncultured Acidobacteriota bacterium
CCGCAAGGTCCTGCTGGTCGACACCGACCTACGCAAACCACGCCTCGACCGGGCGTTCAAGATCCCCAACAAGCGAGGGGTCAGCACCTATCTTTCGGGACTCGAGAAAGACCCCGAGAGCCTGACCCACGACGGCGGCGTCGAAGGGTTGAGTATTCTGCTCAGCGGACCGATCCCGCCGAACCCGTCGGAGTTGCTCAACTCCGAGGTGTTCAAGGAGATGGGCGAGGCGTTCCTCGCGGCGGGGTACGACCACATCGTCTACGACACGCCGCCGGTGCTCTCGGTCTCCGACCCGCTGGTGGTAGGCGCGGTGACCGACGTGACCATTCTGGTCGCCCGGGCCCAGTCGACCTCGCGGCACTCGGTTCGCCTGGCCCTGGAAAAGCTGGAACAGAGCGGGCACCCGCCGATCGGCGTCGTGCTGAACGACGTCCGGGCCACCGGCCGTGTCTATCAGGGCTACTACTACGGGACCTACGAGACGCCGGAGAACGAACGGCCCGAGGCCGAAGACAAGCGCGCCCACGGCGCCTGACGGCGGCACGATGACCCGGCGCGACTCCCTGGCCACGGCGATGGCCTGGAGCCTCGGTGCAGTGATCGTGATCGCCCCGCTTCCCTTCGGGTCGATCATCCCGCCGGCGCGGGTGGCGCTGGAAGTCGCCGCGCTGGCCCTGGCCTGCGTCTGGGCGCTGCGGGAGTGGGGCCGCGGCTCGGATCCCCTGCCCCGGGCGCTGCTCACCGGCCTGCTCGGCGTGCTGCTGCTCGGCGCGCTGCAGATGGCGCCTCTGCCTGCGGGCGTCCATGGGCTGCTCTCTCCCCGCTCCGCCGAACTGCGCAGCACCACCCTGGCCGCCGACCCGCTGCTCGCCGCCGAGAGCCGGGTGCTCGAGGTCGAACCGGATCAGTTGATCCGGCCATCGACCCTCTCGGTGGACCCGGAAGCCACCGCCTCGGCCCTGCGCACCGGAACCGCCTACGCGGCGCTGCTGCTGGTGGCGTTGAGCGTGGCGGCCGCCGGACGCGGGCGACTGCTGCTGTTGGCCGGCCTGCTCTCCGCGGCGTTCCAGAGTCTCCACGGCATCCTGGTCTTCCTCTCGGGGCACGATCAGATCTGGAACGTGGCCAAGCGGGTCTCCCTGGACGCCGCCACCGGGACCTATATCAATCGCAATCACTTCGCCGGCTTCGTCGCCGCCGGTTGCTGCTGCGGAGCGGCGCTGGCGCTGGGACGGATGCGTCGCCGCAACCCCGACGCGCAGCATCCGCTGCTGCGCCTGCTCGGTCCCGACGGCAGCCGGGTGTTCATGCTCTGGATGCTGACCGCCCTGGCCCTGGCCGGATTGCTGCTCTCCTCATCGCGCATGGGCATCGCCGTCGGCGTGGGCATGCTCTCGATCACCGTGCTGGGCAGCATGCGCGGGGGCGCCCAGCGCAGGCTGCTGGCCCTGGCGGTCCTCTTGTTGTTCGCCGCGATCCCGCTGGCCCAGGTCGGACTGGAAGCGTTGTTCGACCGCTACGGACAGTCCTTCGACTCCTTCGCCGAAGGGCGCTCCACGGTCTGGCTCGATACCGGGCAACTGGCGACGGCGTTTCCGCTGACCGGTGCCGGGTTCGGCACCTTCGCCACGGTCTACCCCAGTTTCCGTTCGGCCAGCGTGCGCCTGTTCTACGAACACGCCCACAACGACTACCTGCAGTTCGCCGCCGAGGGTGGGCTGATCGGCGTGGTGTTGATCGGTCTCGTGCTGTTCGTGCTGGTCGGGCATCTGCGGGCGGCACTGGCCGGCGTCAAGGGGACCACCGGCTTCGGTATCGCCGCGGCGTTGGTGACCCTGTTGCTGCACACCGCCGTCGACTTTCATTTCCACATGCCGGCCAACGGCGCGTTCATCGCCATCCTCGCCGGGGCGTTGATCGGGCTGCCGCCGAAACGGCAGGAGCTGCAGCTGGTGCGGGAAGCGCCGGTCAAGCCGCACCGCCTGCGCAGCCCGGCGATCGCGGTCCTGCTGATCGGCCTCGCCGTGGCGGCCACCCTTTCGGGCGCCGACCGGGCCCGGCAGCCGGTGGAGGCCAAGGACCTGGTGCGCTCCACCATCCTGCAGGCGATCGAGGTCGGCACCGAGGATGAGACGGTGCGCGACGCGCTGCTGGCCATGCGCCAGGAGTTGGCTCGCCGACCGCTTCAGGCCAAGACCCGCGCGATCTACGCCATGCTGCTGTTCGGGGCGGGCCGGGACGATGAGGCGCTCGAAGCGGCGGCGTTCCACGCTCGGATTGCCGCGGGTCAGGCGCCGGTGACCGTCCCGGTGGTGCGCTACGCGACCAATATTCTCGTGCGCACCGGTTACCCGGCCGAGGGGGTGGAGCTGGTCGGCCGCATGTTCGGCTACGCGCCGAAGGACGCCGCCAAGCTGCTGGCCCAGATCGAAACCTTCATCACCCCCGAGGCGATCGAGACCGCGCTCGCCCAACGCCCCGAAGCCTGGGTCGCCCGCACCCGGCAGCTCTCGGGGAAGGGGCGGCGGGAAGAAGCGATGGAGACCGTGAGACAGGCGTTCCAGCGCTGGCCCGCAGACCTCGAGGTCCGCATCGAACCCGC
>CAZBZH010000715.1:0-2597 GCA_964496265.1 uncultured Acidobacteriota bacterium
CTCGCGCCCGACCCGCTCCAGGCGGAACGCGGTATCGGCCACCGGACCGGCGCCGAAGCTCTCGAGGGAACCGCTCAGGCGGTTCGATGCCTGCTGCACCACGCCGGCATCCCCACGATCGATCCCGGTACGGATCTCGTGAAGCAAGCCCGGAGTGGAGTCGAGGAAGACCTCGATCTGCTCGGACAGCTCGGCGGAATCGCCCCCGGCACGGTCCAGGGCCACCGCCGGATCGATCAGCGTCCCTCCACCGGCGAACTCGGTACGGTGGAACTCCATCCGCTGGGCGTCCCCCACCGACTGTTCGATCGCGCGTTCCAGCCTGCGGGCGTCGATCGGCTTGGCCACCACCGCGTCGATTCCGGCCTCCGCGGAGCGCAGACGCTCCCCTTCGTCGGCGGTACGTCCGAGGCCGATGATCGGCAGGCGCCGCCCGCGATCCACCTCGGCGTTGCGCACGCCCCGGGCCACCTGGTAGCCGTCGAAGTCCGCGAGTTCCAGGTCGAGCAGCAACAGATCGAACTGGGTCTCGTCGACCTGCTCCAGAACCTCCTGGCCGCTCCCCACGGCCAGGACCGTGTGGCCCCGCTTGCGCAGCATGCGCCGGGCAACCATGCGCTGCACGTCATCCTGCTCGGCGACCAGGATATGCAGGTGGAGCCGGGTTTCTCTCAGGGAGTGGCGGGTCACCAGTTCCTCGCCGCTGGCGGTACCTTCCCGGTAGCCCAGGATGGTGCGAATCGCGCCGAGGAGCTCGGCGGAACTGACCGGCTTGGTCAGGTAGCCGTCGATGCAGAGTTCACGGCAGCGTGCGCCGTCGCCCATGCGGCCGACGGGAGTCAGCAGCAAGATCGGAGTCTCGCCCACATCCCGGGATTCCCGGATGCGGCGGCAGAGTTCGAAGCCGTCGATCCCCGGCATATCCGCGTCGATGATGGCGAACTCGAAGGGCTCGCGGGCCAGCGCCGCGTCGATCATCGTCTGTTCCGCGGCGGCACTGCCGTCGAGCTGGACCACCTGCATGCCCCATCCGGAGAGCAGGTCGCACAGCATGCGGCGGCTGGTTTCGTTGTCATCGACCACCAGCACCCGCATCTCCTGCAGGCGGGTCGGTCCGATGTGACGAGGCCGCGCCGAGTCCCGGGCTTCCTGAAGCTCGACGGGAACGGTGAAGTGAATCGTGTATCCGGTCGGCCCGTCGGTGCTGGACCACAGCCGGCCTCCGAGGAGATCGACCAGCTTGCGCGAGATCGAGAGCCCGAGACCGTTGGCGCCGTTGCGCCAGACCTCGGCGCCGCCCAGCGGCCGTTCACCCGATAGCAACGCCTGCTCGAGGGGATCGGCAGCGGCGCCGCCCGGGGCGGACACCTCGAAGTGCAGCACCGTGGCATCGGTGATCGGCTCGAGCCGCACCCGCACCGAGACCTCGCCCGAGGAGGTGCGGCCCAGACGGCTCTGGGCCAGATTCACCACCAGCTGGCGAATGCGCCCGGGATCGCCGAGCAACGCGTCGGGCAGGTTCTCGGGGATGTGGCACTGAAGTTCCAGTCCCTTGCCCTCGGCCATGAAGCCCAGGGTCCGCACCGTGTCCCCGACACAGCCGCGCAGACTGAACGGAATCCGGTCGACCTCGATCCGTCCCGACTCCAGCCGGGAGAGATCCAGCACGTTGTTCAGGATGTGCAGCAGGTGATCGGCGGTGGGCTTCACCGAGCGCAGGTACTCCTGCAACTCCTTGCGCCCGACCGATTCCATCGCCAGCTGGGTCGAACCGATGATGTGATCCAGCGGAGCGCGAATCTCGTGGCTGATCGTGCGGATGAAATCGGATTTCAGCCGCTCCTCTTCATCGACCTGCTGCTGCAGCGCCAACAGCCGGCGATCCAGCACCTCGCGGGCTTCGTCCCCCGCCCGCACCATCGCCAGCTCCCGCTGCTGGATCTCGTCCAGTAGCCCGTTGAGTGCCGAGGCGATGCCCCGGAACTCCCCGTGGCGGTCGCATTTCAGCCGGGTGGTGTAATCCTGCTCGTCGACGATGCGGTCGGCGGCGGCGGCGAGCCGCTCGACCGGACGCATCAAACGGCGCTGGGCCCAGAAGGCCGCGCCGGCGGCGCAGAGGATCGAGGCCACGATGGCGGGAGGGCCCGCCAGCAGCCACGCGGGGACGGCGGCAGCCAGGCCCACGACGGCGAGAGCGGACAACAACGTCTTCTGGAACGGTTTTCGCGCTGAATGGTGCATGCCTCGCCAAATATAGGCACGGGGCGGCCCAACGCCACGATCCGGCAGCGGCGGCTGACGGGTACGAAACCGTAATGAAAACGGAGATCCCGCGGGGTTCCTCCGACGCCATTGCGGAGGGCCGGACGAACTGGCATGCTCGGGTTGACCGGGGCCGGCGAAAGGCCGGTTCGCGGTTCGAGGGGCGGAGGAAAGGGACCATGCGGGGAATCGCGGAAAGGCCTGCCGGGCCGCGATCCGGGCAACGTTTCGGCTGGTGCGCCCTGCTCCTGCTCGCCACGTTCACCTTCTTCGCCCCAGGGCCGGCCCACGCCGACGACTCGCGGCAGCGCCTGCTCGACCGCCTCGAGTTGGAG
>CAZBZH010000716.1:0-226 GCA_964496265.1 uncultured Acidobacteriota bacterium
GCTGCCACCCTGCCTGGGCGCTGGCCCAGCGATCGGCCGCCCTGCTGCTCGTCGTCGCCCTGACTCCACTCTGGCTCCTTCTCTGGGTCGCCGTGAAGGCCACCTCGCGAGGCCCGTTTCTGTTCCGCCAGGACCGCATCGGCCTCGATGGTAAAGCCTTTTCCATCTACAAGATCCGCACAATGCGCCAGGGCGCTGAACGTGCGACGGCCCTGGGGGTCACCCG
>CAZBZH010000716.1:236-2580 GCA_964496265.1 uncultured Acidobacteriota bacterium
CCACAGATCACCCGTATCGGTCAGTTGCTGCGGGATCTGAAGCTCGATGAGCTGCCCCAGCTGCTCAACATCGTGCGGGGCGAGATGGAACTGGTCGGTCCCCGGCCGATTCCCGTCGCGCTTCACCGGGAGCTCGAACAGCACATCCCGTTGTTCCATCAGCGGACCCGGGTCCGCCCCGGCCTGAGCAACGTCAGCCAGGTCTCGATTCACGACAACGCGCTGGGCGGCGATCTGATCCAGGACTGGCTGGTCCGCTTCGAGGGGGAGCTGCACTTCATTCGCAACCGCTCGGTGGCCTACGAACTGGTGGTCATGGGGATGACCGTGGCCTACATCGGCCGCAAGTTCGCCCGCAAGCTGCTTCCGGGCACGTCGGGCAACGAGACGACCCGCACCCGCGAGCTCACCACGGGTCCCGGACGCGGGGAGACCACCCAGGTCGCCGGTGTCCCGATCGCGAACCTGGACTATCAGGGAGTGATCGAGCGAGTCGGCGAGTGGATCCGCCAGGGGCGCCGCGAGTACGTCAGCGTCTGCGCGGTCCACGCCGTGGTCGAATCGGGACGGAACCCTGCCCACGGTGAGGCGCTGCAGAAGGCCGGACTCTGCGTCCCCGACGGGATGCCGGTGGTCTGGGCCCAGCGGCTCTTCGGCTACCGGGAAGCCAGCCGGGTCTACGGGCCGACGCTGATGCTGGAGACCCTCGCCCGGGCCGAGCGGGAAGGCTGGAAGATCGCGCTCTACGGCGGCCACCCCGAACGGATGGAACCGTTGGTGATGAACCTGATGCGGCGCTTCCCCAACCTGCAAATCGTCAGCACCATCTCCCCTCCGTTCCGCAGGCTGACCGCCGACGAAGACGAGGCGATGGTGCAGCGGATCAACGCCTCGGGCGCCGATATCGTCTGGGTCGGCCTGGGCTGCCCCAAGCAGGAGCTGTGGATGGCCGAACACGCCGGCCGCATCCGCGGAGTGATGCTCGGCGTCGGTGCCGCCTTCGACTTCCACGCGGGGTCCCTGCGCCAGGCTCCGGCCTGGCTGCAGAAGCGCGGCCTGGAATGGCTGTTCCGCCTGGCCTGCGAGCCCCGGCGGCTGTTCCAGCGCTACGCGACCACCAACCCGATGTTCATCGCGCTGGTGCTGCGCCAATGGCTACGCACCCAGATCCGCCGTTCCTAGGAGAACCCCATGAATCCCCGCAAGCCCGTGATCGCCGTCTGTATCGCCACCTACAAGCGCCCGGCCCAACTCCACGCACTGCTCGAGAGCCTGAAGCGGATGGAAGTTCCCGACGGTTACGACCTGGAGATCCGCGTCGTCGACAACGATGCCCGGCGTTCGGCGGAAGCCACGGTGCTTGCCCAGCAGACCGACCCCGGTAACCCGGTTCTGCTCTACGTCGTCGAGCCCCGTTCCAATATCTCGCTGGCCCGCAATCGCGCCCTGGAGATGGGCCGCGCCGATCTGGTGTTCTTCGTCGACGATGACGAGACGGTGGAAGAGGGCTGCCTGACCGCGCTCCATGAGACTTTCCGACGCACCGAGGCGGATGTCGTGGTCGGGTTTGTCGGCTGCCATGTTCCGAGCGAAGCGCCGGCCTGGATCGCCCGGGGCGGCTTCCTCGACCACCCCACCGGCACCTCGGGTGCCGAGATCGGCTGGAACGAGACCCGCTGCGGCTGCACCCTCGTCGACGGCTACTGGTTCTACGAGGACGGCATGCGCTTCGACCCCGGCTACGGCAAGTCCGGCGGCGAGGATGTCGACCTGTTCTTCCGCATGGCCGCCCGGGGTGCCCGCCTCCGCGCCGAACCCGAGGCGCGAGCCTGGGAAACGGTTCCGCTGGAACGGGCTTCGCTCATCGGCCTCGGCCTACGGCGCTGGCGCAACGGGCTCTGCTTCGAACGCATCGAAGCCCGCAACCCCGCCGGCATCTACCCTCCGGTCCGCGCCGCGGTTCGGCTGCTCAAGGTCGCCGGCGGCACCCTGGCGGGACTCCCCGCCGCCCTCGGCGGCTACCCCGAAGAGATGTACCGCGCCCTGTTGCTGCTTCCCCTGACCGCCGGCGGCCTGGTGGCCTGGATCCGGCCGGCCCACGCCGATAGCGCCGGCGGTTACGGCGCAAAACCCGCCACCTGCATCGAAGGAGATCCGTCATGCGCCTAGCATTCCTGACCAACATCGTCAGCCCGTATCGCCGGCCCGTCTTCGAACGCCTGGCCCGGACTCGCGGTTGGGAGTTGCGGGTGATGGTCAACGCGGCCACCGAGTATGACCGTCCCTGGGAGCTGGCCGACTCCGGATTCGAGGGATCGAATCGGAGATCGACCGCCTCGAGCGG
>CAZBZH010000717.1:0-2563 GCA_964496265.1 uncultured Acidobacteriota bacterium
CGCGAGTGGCGGACCTGGAAGCGCTACAAGGCGGGCCGGGCGCAGGACGTCTGGGTCTTCGATCTCGGCAAGACGCGCGCAACGCAGCTCACCGACCATGACGCGACCGACAACCAGCCGGTCTGGGTCGGCGACACGATCTACTTCACCTCGGACCGGGAAAACCGGCTGAACCTCTACGCGTACGACACCGGCAGCAAGCAAACCTCGAAGGCCACGACTCACGAGGACTTCGACGTGCTGTGGCCCAGCGCCGGCCCCGACGCGGTGGTCTACGAGGCGGGGGGCTACCTGCACCGCTTCGATCCGGCGACCGGTCGATCGACGCGGCTCTCCATCCGGGTCACCGGCGATTTCCTGCACACCATGGCGAAGACCGCGAGCGTCGGCGACCAGATCCGTTCCGCCGATCTCTCGCCGACCGGCAAGCGCGCCCTGTTCACCGCTCGCGGCGACATCTTCACGGTGCCGGCCAAGAACGGCCCGGCCCGTAACCTGACCCGCACTCCCGGTGTCCGGGAGATGGCCGCGGTCTGGTCGCCCGACGGCAAGCACGTGGCCTACCTCAGCGACCGCTCCGGCGAGTACGAGGTCTGGGTCCGCTCCCAGGACGGTCGTGGCGAGGAGCGTCGCTTGACCAACGACGGCGACACCTGGCGATTCCCGCTGGTCTGGTCCCCGGACAGCAAGAAGATCGCCTTCGCCGACAAGAAGCAGCGGCTGCGCTACGTCGAGGTCGAGGGAGGCAAGATCGTCGACGTCGACACCAGCGAGTTCAACGACATCACCACCTACGGCTGGGCGCCCGACAGCCGCTGGATGATCTACACCAAGGTCGAGCCCTCCCAGGCCAGCTCGATCTTTCTCTACTCCCTCGACGACAAGAAGATCGCCAAGGTCACCGACGGCTTTACCAACGACACCCAGCCGGTGTTCGACCCCGAGGGGCGCTACCTCTACTTCCTGTCGGACCGGGACTACAACCTCCAGTTCTCGGGCTACGAGTTCAACTACTTCTACGTCGACCCGACCCGGGTCTACGCCGTGACCCTGAAGAAGGACGGCCCGGCTCTGGGCGTGCCCAAGATCGATGAGGAGGAGCCGAAGAGGGACCCCGAGCCCGAGGCCGAACCGGAGAAGGGCACCGAAGAGAAGAAGGACAAGGGAGAAGGCGGCGACGAGAAGCGCATCGAGATCGACTTCGACGGCATCGCCGAGCGGGTGGTCGCGCTCCCGGCCTCCCCTTCCAACTACGGCAACCTCAACGCCAACAGCAAGGGGCTGTTCTTCTCCGAGTTCCCCTCGAGCGGTGCGCCGCGGGTGCGCTTCTACTCGATCGCCAAGGAAGAGATCAAGGACGTGCTTCCCGGCGTGGCCAACTACGTGCTCTCTGCCGACGGCAGCAAGCTGCTGTACGCCAGCCGGGGTAAGTTCGGCATCGTCGATGCCGCGCCGGGCAAGAAATCCAGCGAAGGCCACATCGACACCAGCACCATGCACGCCCGCATCGATCCCAAGGCGGAGTGGCGCCAGATCTTCGAAGACGGCTACCGCATCACCCGGGACTGGTTCTATGACCCGGGCATGCACGGCGTCGACTGGGAAGGCATCAAGAGACTCTACGAACCGTTGGTCGAGCATGTGGCCCACCGCGCCGACCTGGACTACATCCTCGGCGAGATGGGAGGCGAGCTCAACGCCGGCCACTTCTACGTCAACTCCGGCGACCAGCCCAGCGTTGACCGGGTCCAGAACGGCCTGCTCGGCGCCGAGATCGTGGCGGACCGCTCGGGCTACTTCCGCATCGAGCGGATCTTCCCCGGCGAGAACTGGCACGGCAACTTCCGCTCCCCGCTAACCGAAGCCGGAGTGGATGTCGCCGAAGGTGAGTTCATCCTGGCCGTCGACGGCCGCTCGACCCAGTCGGTCAAGAACTTCTACGAGCTGCTGGTCGCCACCTCGGGCCGCACCGTAACCCTGACCGTCAACGACAAGGCGAGCGAAGAGGGCTCCCGGGAGGTCAAGGTCCGTCCGGTCTCCTCGGAGACCAGCCTGCGCTACCTGGAGTGGGTCAACCAACGGCGGGAGATGGTGGACAAGATGTCCGGCGGCCGTATCGGCTACATTCATCTGCCCAACACCGCCGGCCCGGGCAACCGGGAGCTGCGCAAGTTCTTCTACCCGCAAGCCCACAAGGACGCGCTGGTGGTCGACGTGCGCTACAACGGCGGCGGGTTCATCCCCGACCGCATGATCGAACTGTTGACCCGGCAACCGCTCAGCATCTGGGCCCGCCGGGGCATCCGCCCGTTCCAGACGCCGGGCTTCGCCCACACCGGCCCCAAGGCGGCGTTGATGAACGGCTACTCCAGTTCGGGCGGCGACGCCTTCCCCTACTACTTCCGCAAGGTCGGCCTGGGCAAGCTGTTCGGCACCCGCACCTGGGGCGGCCTGATCGGCCTCTCGGGCAACCCGGGTTTCATGGACGGCGGTTCGCTGTCGGTCCCGACCTTCCGCTTCATCGATACCGAGGGGAACTGGGCGGTGGAGAACGAAGGGGTCT
>CAZBZH010000718.1:0-2559 GCA_964496265.1 uncultured Acidobacteriota bacterium
CTGGGCCACACCTTGAAGCGGTCCCGCCCGGGCGCCGCGGTCTACGTCGCGGCCCCCAGCGGCCCGCTGTTCCACGTCTTCGGCAGCGTGCTCAAGCCGATGGGCGTCTGGCGGCAGACCCTCGCCTGGAACAAGAACGCCCTCGTCATGGGGCGCTCCGACTACCACTACAAGCACGAGAGCATCTTCTACGGCTGGGTGCCGGGCTCGGCCCACCATTGGGGCGGCGACCGCAAGCAGAGCACCGTGCTGGACGTCGACAAGCCGCGGAGCAACCCCGACCACCCGACGATGAAGCCGCCCGAGCTGATCGTCCGCTGCCTGGCCAACAGCGCCAGGCCCGACGACCTCGTGGTCGATCCCTTCGGCGGCTCCGGCAGCACCCTCATCGCGGCGGCCATGCAGGGCCTGAGCGCCCGCCTGATCGAGCTGGACCCCCGCTTCTGCGACGTCATCCGCCGGCGGTGGACCGGCTACGCCATCGACGCCGGGCTCGATCCCGGGAAAGGAGCCCTGAAGTGAAACCCCCCATCCGCATCGAGCTGGGCAAGGCTGTCTTGACCTTGGACGCCGACAAGAACCCGGAGCCCCAGGTCGGTGACCTGTTCGAGGACACCCGATCGAAGACGCTCTACCGGATCACCAAGCGGCGGCTGGTGAAGTCGCCTCACGGTGAGGCGGTCACCTTGGTCTGCTCGACCAAGCGCGAGCGGCGCTGGTTCTGATGCTGCACCAGATCGACGTCTACTTCGCCGCGCTCGACCACCTCGCGGGCGCGGTCCCTCAGCTCCCCTGGTGGGCCGTCTGCCTCGGGAACTGCCTCAGCGCCTGGTACGCTTGCTTCGGCTGAAGGAGCCACCCGATGCCGTTCGACCAGCCCCCAGACCGCCGTGAGCCGCCCGGGTACGCCTGCCCGGAGTGCGGGCGGGGCCTGCGGTGGATCGTCCTCGCTCAGCAGCCAGGCAAGGCCTACGCGCCCGAGCCGGCGCCGGACGAGCCCCCGATCGACGCCCTGGTGATGCGGATGGCCTTCGCCTGCTTCGCCTGCGGGCTCATCTTTGAACCGCCGCGGGAGGACGGCTAACCTAACCCCACGATTTCGCTCCTCCTTTGAGATCGAAAATCGGAACCCACCCCTCGCCAAGGAGACCAAATTGAACGCGCCCACCTTCGTCAAGCTCGTCGACGTCTTCGACGACCCCCTCTTCGTGAACCTGGCCATGGTCAAGCGCTTCGAGGTGCGCGACCACTGGGAGGAGGGCTACGAGGAGACCTTGCGGGTCATCTTCATCGTCTGGATCGGCAACGATGCGGACACGCACACCAGGAGCGGCCCGGGCGACCTGGCCGACCAGCTGGCCCGTCTGGGGGTGAAGGCATGACCCGCATCCTCGTCGGCGACCACATCGAGATCTTCCCAACCAAGCACGGCACGGCCGGCCGCCACTGGCAGATGACCTTCTGCGGCGAGAACGTGGCGGCCATCCGCGGCATCCGAGCGCGCGGCGAGCTGTATGACGGCATCCTTGAGGTCGAGTTCGTCAAGACGCCGACCATCGAGCCCAGCGCCACGGTGATCGAGGAGCTGCGCCGGAACGGCTGGCAGGTCCGCCTGCACGTCGTCCAGCCGCGCGAACACCCGACCGAGATCCTGATGGGCCCCCTCGGCTCCCAGCGCCCTGACACGCTGTGAGCGCCAAACAGCCCGAGTTCGAGGTCGCCTGCCAGCGCTGCGGGTTCCACGAGTGCGCCTGCGCGCCCGTGAAGCCCACCGTGGGCGGCCTCTTCAGCCTCCCCTACTGCGCCAAGTGCGCCTCCCGCGACACGATGCGCGTGGAGGTGGCTCGCGCCCGCCAGACCTGCACCAAGTGCGGGTGGTCGATCACCGACACGGAACTCGCCCTTATGGGGTTCAAGGGAACATCCTGATGGCCTACTCAACCGAACCCGAGACCCTTGACCCCCTCAAGGACCCCTGGGAGCGCCAGCCGCGCGAAACCTCCAAGGCTTTCGCGGCCTTCGGCGATTACCTCGCCCTTGACCCCTCTAAGAGGCGCCTCGCTGAGGCAGCGCGGGTGCATGGGAAATCGGAGGGAACCCTGGCCCGCTGGTGCCGGCGCTGGCGCTGGGTGGAGCGAGCCCTGGCCTGGGACGATCACGTCGCTCGTCAGGCCCGTGAGGCCGAGCTGGAGGCCGTCAGGGACATGCGGGAGCGGGAGATCAACTTCGGCCAGGCGATGCAGGCCCTTGGGGGGGCCAAGATCTCCGAGCTGGCTGAGGCGATCGAGAAGGGCCAGCCGGTGACCCTGACCGTGAACGAGGCCCGGATGCTCATCGACATCGGGATGAAGCTCGAACGGCGGGGCCGGGGCGAGCCCGAGCAGCACGTCGCCCACGACCACCGCTGGGACCACATCGACACCAGCAAGCTGACCGACGAGCAGATCCGCCGGATGCTCAACGGCGAGCCCCCGGACGAGGTGCTCGGCGAGATGGAGGTGCACTGATGGGGGTCACCTACGGGCGGCGATGGGTCGAGGTCAGCGTCGCGATGCCGCC
>CAZBZH010000719.1:0-2549 GCA_964496265.1 uncultured Acidobacteriota bacterium
CGTAGGACAACACCACCATGCTGCGCCGGGAGATCGACTCCTCGGCGGCCAGGCCGGCGAGCTGCTGGTAGGCCGGGATCTCGGTGGCCACCGAACGCAGTCCGAGCAGCCGGGCCGCCTCGGCGGTATCCCCGGCCTCGATGCCCAGCAGCCAGGCCACCGGCGTGAAGACCCAGCCGAGGATCCGGTCCAGCGACAGCGGACCGCCGAGGGTCGCCTCGAGGGGCGCTCCGCCGAAGGCCAGCACCCGGTTGAGTACGCCGAGCAGGCCCAGCACCGCGATCAACAGGGTCGCGATGCCGGCGGCGAGCTTGAGGCCGTCCCAACCGCCGGCGGCCAGCGCCGACATGGTGTTGCCGTAGCGTTCTCCGTCGCCGGCCGGGGGCAGGGTGCCCAGGGTCTCGGGCACGCCGGTCTCGGGCAGCATCAACTTCGAGGTGATCACCGCCGCGGGAATCGAAAGCACCGAGGCGGAGATCAGGTGCCCGGCGATGCCGGGGAAGGTCTCGCCGAGAAACAGCACGTAGAGCGCCAGGGTGGTCGACGCGATGGTCGACATCATGCAGGTCAGCAGGGTCAGCAGTTCCGAGCGGGTCATGCCGTTGAGGTAGGGCCGCACGGTGGTCGACGACTCGATGCCGACGAAGATGTTCGACGCGCCGGCCAGCGCCTCGGCGCCGGACAGCCGCAGGGTGTTCTTGAACACCCAGGCAGCGAAGCGCACCACCGGCTGGATCACGCCCAGGTGATAGAGCGCCGCCATCAGCGCGGCGAAGAACACCACCGCGGGCAGGACCTGGGTGCCGAGAACGAAGCCGACCGAGGCTTCGCCGGCGGGCGTCTGCTGCCCGGGGCCGACCGCCAGCGGGCCGAAGAGGAAGATCGCTCCCTCGCGGCTGGCGTCGAGCAGGGCCACCACCACGCCGTTGAGCCGCAGCAGCAGGCCACGAGTCGCCGGCAGCAGGAAGATCAGCACGCCGAGGGCCGCCATCAACCCCGCCGACCCCAGCACCGTGCGCCAGGGCAGCGGCCGCCGGCAGCCGCCGGCAAGCCAGGCCAGGGCCGCGAGCCCACAGAAGCCGATGGCAGAAATTGCGTTCAAGCCGGTCATGAATCCTCCGCCGCGGAAGCATAGCCGAAACAGTCGCCTGGATTCGTTTCCCGACAGTCCGCCGGGGCTTTGGCGCCGGTGTATCCTCGGATCATGAAAGTCCGCACCGCCTGCAACCGCGATTGCCCCGACGCCTGTTCGATGATCGCCACCGTCGAGAACGACAAGGTCGTGCGGCTGGAAGGGGACCCGGATCACCCGGTGACCCGGGGCTTTCTCTGCTATCGCACCAACCGCTTCCTCAAGCGGCAGTACGATCCGCGGCGGCTCACCCGCCCGCTGGTGCGCCGCGGGAAAGGCCTGGTGCCGGTGGGCTGGGACGACGCGCTGGATCTGATCGCCGAGAAGATGCTGCGGATCAAGACCGAGTCCGGCCCCGCGGCGATCTTCCACTACCGTTCCGGCGGCAGCCTCGGCCTGATGAAACACGTGGTCGACTACTTCTTCGAGCGCTTCGGGCCGGTGGCGGTCAAGTCCGGGGACATCTGTTCCGGCGCCGGCGAGGCGGCCCAGGAGATCGACTTCGGCGTCGCCGAAAGCAACGACCTGTTCGATCTGTTGAACAGCCGCACGATCATCCTCTGGGGCAAGAACCCCTACGTCAGCAACGTGCACCTGCAGCCGGTGTTGAAACAGGCGAAGGCGAACGGGGCGCGGCTGATCCAGATCGATCCGGTACGTCATCGGGGCGGCGATCTGTGTGAACTGTACGTGCAGCCCCGCCCCGGCGGCGACGCGGCGCTTGCGTTGGGACTCGGCCGCCGCATGTTCGAGCTGGATGCGGTCGACACCGCAGCGGCGGACTACTGCGATCATCTCGACGCCTATCGCGAGCTGGTGTTCTCCCGGGAGGTCGACGACTGGTGCGCCATCGCCGGCGTGAGCCCGGGGGACTTCGATCGGATCGCGACGTTGTATGCCGACGGTCCCGCGGCGATCCAGGTCGGCTGGGGCATGCAGCGCCGTTCCAACGGCGCGACGATCGTGCGGGCGCTGGATGCTCTCGGCGCGGTCAGCGGCAACCTGGGGGTGGCCGGCGGCGGGGTGTCCTTCTACTTTGGCCGGCGCACCGCCTTCGATACCAGCTTCTCCGCCGGCAAGGAGATCGCGCCGCGCACGATTCCCGAGCCGCTGCTCGGTCCCGGTTTGCTCGAGGCATCGGACCCGGCGGTGCGCATGGTCTGGGTCACCGCCGGCAACCCGGTGGCGATGTTGCCCGAATCCCACACCGTGGCTGAGGCGCTCCGTTCAAGGGAGCTGACGGTGGTGGTCGACGCCTATCCCACCGACACCACCGAGTGCGCCGACCTGGTGCTGCCCACGACCACCATGCTGGAAGAGGACGACCTGCTCGGCGCCTACGGCAACCACTGGCTGTCCGACGTGCAGCCGGTGGGCGCGCCGCCGGGGGCGGCGATGAGCGACTCCGCCATCGTTT
>CAZBZH010000720.1:0-2546 GCA_964496265.1 uncultured Acidobacteriota bacterium
GGCTACCCAGCGGGTCAACATCGGCAATCAGGCCTCCCACGAACTCAAGACCCCGCTGACCAACATCCGCATGTATGCCGAGCTGTTGGAGCAGGACCTGGAAGAATCCGAGCGGGGGCGCCACAACGTGGAGGTGATCGTCTCGGAGAGCCGGCGGCTCAGCCGCCTGATCGGCAACGTGCTGACCTTCGGGCGGGGGCAACGCCAGGGGCTCAAGCTGCATCGGGCCAACGGCGTGATCGACGAGGTGGTCGCCGATGTGGTCCAGGGCTTCGCGCCGGCGTTGCGCCGAGCGGGTATCGTTCCTGAACTGCAGCTTGCCGCGGCAGAGCCGGCGTCCATCGATCGGGACGTGCTCGAGCAGATCCTGGGCAACCTCTTGAACAACGTCGAGAAGTATGCGGCGAAGGGAGAGAGCGTGACCGTCGCCACCCGCCAACAGGGGGACCGCGTGGAGCTGGAGGTGGCGGATGCCGGCCCCGGGGTTGCCGAGAGAGATCGGGAGCGGGTGTTCGAGCCCTTCGTGCGGCTTTCCGAAGGTCTGACCGAAGGGGTCGCCGGGACCGGGATCGGTCTGGCGCTGGCCCGGGACCTGGCCCGGCTTCACGGCGGGGACCTGGAGCTGGTTCCGTCGGACAAGGGCGCGACCTTCCGCCTGACCCTGCATTGCCCGCGGGAAACCGGCCGCGAGGTCGGCAGGCCATCCAGCGAGGAATCCAAGTGAAAGTTCTGATCGCCGAAGACGACCCGGACATCCTCGCCGGCCTCGACCGGATCCTGCGGGACGAGGGCTACGAGACGCTGACCGCGCCCAGCGGAGAGTCGGCCTGGAATCTGTTCGAGCGGGAGGCGCCCGACTTCGTCTGCCTCGACATCATGATGCCCGGCCTCGACGGCTACGAGGTCTGCCGCCGTATCCGCCGCACCAACGAAGATGTACCGGTGATCTTCATCAGCGCCCGCTCCGAGGAGGTCGACAAGGTCCTCGGCCTCGAGCTGGGCGCCGACGACTACATCATGAAACCCTTCGGCGTGCGCGAAGTGGTCGCGCGCATCCGGGCGGTGACCCGCCGCTGCATCCAGCGCTCGGCGCGAGGCGACGATCGTCCCTTCCCCATGGGCGACCTGGAGGTGCTGCCGGCGCAGTTGCGGGTGCGACGCGACGAAACGCTGATCGACGTCAGCCTGCGGGACATGAGCATCCTGCGCTTGCTGCACCGGATGAAGGGGGAGGTCGTCGACCGGGCGCGGATGTTCGAGGTCTGCTGGGGGCTGAACCACGTGCCCAACAGCCGCACCCTGGATCAGCAGATCTCCCAGCTGCGCAAGCGCATCGAGCGCGACCCCAAAGACCCGCAAATCATCCGCACGGTGTACGGCGCCGGGTATCGCTACGAAGAATAGCGGCGGAGGGTCAGCAGATGCGCGGCAGCTGTTCGCCCAGGGGTTGATCGACCACCCGGGTCGCTCCCAGGGCGGTCTGGGCGGTGACCATCCCGGGATGGTCGTCGACGACGTGGCCGATGTGGGTCGCGCCCCCGCCGTGTTCGTGATGGCGCATCGCCTCGAGCACCCGGTCCGCCCGGGTTCCGTCGACGAGGGCGACCAGGCAGCCTTCGTTGGCCACGTGGGTCGGATCGAGGCCGAGGAACGAGCACGCCGCCGCCACGTCGCCGGGGATCGGTAGCTTCGCCTCTTCGTAGTGGATCCCGACCCTTGCCGCCGAGGCGATCTCGCACAGGGTCGCGGCCAGACCGCCGCGGGTCGGGTCGCGCAGGACATGGATGTCCGGATCCACCGCGAGCATCGCCTGCACGAGGCCGTCGAGGGGCGCGGTGTCGCTCTCCAGGGTCGACTCGAACTCCAGGCCGTGGCGTTTGGACATCACCGCCATGCCGTGGCGGCCGATCGGTCCACTGACCAGCACCGCGTCGCCGGTAGCGGCCCGTTCGGGCCGGATGTCGACCCCCTCGGGGATGACCCCGACGCCGGCGGTGTTGATGTACAGCCCGGCGCCGCTGCCGCCGTCGACCACCTTGGTGTCGCCGGTGGCGATACGCACGCCCGCGTGCCGCGCCGCTGCCCCCATCGCCTGGGCGACCGCGTTCAACGTCGCGATCGGCAGCCCTTCTTCCAGGATGAACCCGGTGCTCAGCACCAGCGGGCGCGCCCCCGCCATGGCCAGGTCGTTGACCGTGCCGTGGACGGCGAGATCGCCGATCGAGCCGCCGGGAAAGAACAGCGGCTGGACCACGTAGGAGTCGGTGGAGAAGGCCAGACGCCCGCCGCCGACCTCGAGGGTCGCCGCGTCGTGGAGGCCGGCAGACTTGCCTCCGCCGAAGGCGGGCAGGAACAGGTGCTCGACCAGGTCGGCGGAGAGCTTGCCGCCTCCTCCGTGCCCGGCAACGATGCGCTCATGCTGCCTGAGCGGTAAGGGGCAGGATCCGAGGGTGATGTCCGGCGTGTCGGCCACGGGTGCTCCGGTCGCTCGTTCAGCCGGTGAGCCGGCGGTACTTGTAGTAGGCGGCGCAGGCGCCCTCGCCGGA
>CAZBZH010000721.1:0-2543 GCA_964496265.1 uncultured Acidobacteriota bacterium
GGGCAAACTTGCCCTCCTCGATCATCGCCCGGGCTTCCCGCAACTCCCGCTGGACCTGACGCTTGTCCGCCTTCGAGGACTGGGCGGGCGCAGCCTCCGGCTTCTGTTCCGCGGGCTTCCGGCCGACCGGCTTGTCCGCCGCCTTGCGCGGAGCCTCCTTCTTCTTCCCTTTCTTCCCGGCGGGCTTCGGCTTGGGTTCCGGCTTGGGTTCAGCCTTGGGTTCCGCTTTCGGTTTCGGCTTGGGCTCGGGCTTGGGCGGCTCGGGCTTGGGTTCCGGTTTCGGCGGCTCCTCCCGCGGCGGCGCCGGGGCGGGAGCGCTCGCCGCCTCGGCGGCGGCCCGGCGCTTCGCGACCTGCTCCTTGACCGCGGCCTGACGGCTGCGCAACTCCGCCGTCTGGGGCATGTCCCGATCGGCCAGCAGCAAACGGTCCAGCGGCTCCTCGACCTGGGCGCAGGCGTCTTCGGCCAGCTGCAGGCCATCCTCGCTGCCCGCCGCGAGTTGCGCTTCCGCCTCGTCGAGGCCGAGAGACGCCCGCTCCAACCAGTCGGCGATGCGGCGATCCTCATCCTTCGATCGGCGCGCGGTCTCTTCCAGCCGCGCGATCTCCGAGCGGAAGTGCTCCAGCAGCGTCGCCAGGGTCGCCTGGGCCTCCCGGGCTTCCCGATGATCCGCGTCGACGGCGAGGGCGCGACGGAAGGCGCGATCCGCTTCCTGAGCCTCCAGCTCGCCCCGGCGCAGGTCGTCGATCTGGTCCCCCACCACGCTTTGCTGGGCGGACGCCAGCAGCGAGCGCCCCTCTTCGACCGCCTCCTCGACCACTCGCTGGTTGCGCAGCCGTTTGTCTTCCCGCCGGGTCAGGGTGTCCCGCAACAGCCCGATGCGATCCCGCTGCTCACTCGCCCGGGCGCTCCCCGGGTCGATCTGCAACGCCCGTTCGACGGCAACACCCGCCTTCTCCAGACGATCGCGCAGGCCGTTCCAGTCCGGGGAGCCTTGCTGTAGGCCAGCGTCGACGCCGTCGATCTCCTCCTGGGCCTCGCGAAGGGCCTGGTCCAGGTCGCGCCCGCGGCGTTCGACCTCGGCGATCCCCGACTCGGCGCGTCGCGCCAGCCCCTGGGCCTCCTCGTGCCCCGGGTCCTCTTGCAGGACCCGGCCGATCAATTCCAGCGCCTCATCAAAGGACTGACGGGCCCGCAGACTCTCGGCAACCCCCTTGGCCACCAGGGTCTCTCCCTGGGTCAGCAGGTCGCCGGCGTTCTGCAGATGCCGTCCGACCACTTCCTGCCGCTCGTCCCGTTCGGCCCGGCGTTGCTGCTCCCGGCGTTCCAGGTCGGCCCGCAAGCGCGCCGACTCCTCCCGCTGGGTCGCGGTCAGCTTCTCGTCCGCACCGAGCCCGGCGACCTTGGCCAACTCCGCATCGACCTGGTCGAGCAGACTGAGCGCCTGATCGAGTTCGCCGGCGGCGGACAGGTCATCGGCCCGGGAAACCAGCTCGGAAATCTTCGAGGAGACCGCCTGGGCCTCTCCGCGACGTTCCGCCCCGACCTCCCGCTGGAATTCCTTCCATTCATCGTCGGCAGGCCAGAGCTGCCCGGCCCTGGCGGTCTCCTGCTGGGCGGTCGCCAGGTCCCCGGCATCCAGCGCCTCCCGCGCCTGGGACAACGCGGCCCGGTATGCCGGGTAGTCGAGGTCGGGGCTACTCTGAACCTCGAGCAGGCGATCCAGCATGAAGCTGGCCAGGGCGTTGTCCGGCGCGGACCGCCGCACCTCGACCAACAGTTGGCGGGCCTGGTTGTACTTCCCGGCGTCCATCGCCAGCTCGGCCTCGCGCAGTTGCTGGCCGATCTCGTCGTCGGGATCCTGCGCCTGCTCCCCCTTGGCCTCTTCGATATCGTCGCGGAGGGACTTGACCTCGGGATGGTCCGGGTCGATCACCCAGGCGTCCTCGGAACACTGCCAGGCCGCCTCCAGATCGCCGCCGCCAAGGGCCTCTCGGGCCCGGGAGATGTGCTCGCGCAGCCGCTTCTCCGAGGCGACCCGGTGCTCGATCTTCTGAATCTTGTCCTTGATGCGGCTGGAGTCGGGCGCCAGCAGCTGGGCCTTCTTGTAGGCCTCCACCGAGCCGGGCAGGTCCCCTTCCGCCTCCTTGCGACGGGCCAGCGCCACCAGGTTCTCGACCATCTGCTGGGTGACCTGGTCCAGGTCCCGCAGGTTGGGGTCGGTACCCACTCCCTGGGACTGGTAGCGCAGCAGGACCTCGTTGAGCGCCTTGGAGACCTCGGCGGCACCGGTGGTCCGCTGGGCCGGATCCTTCTCCAGCAGCTTCAGCACCACGTTGTCCAGGGTGCCGGGCAACGCCGGCAGGTGCTGCTTCATCGGCACCGGATCCTCCTTGAGGATCAGGCTGACGGTCAGCGGATCGCTGGGCGCGTCGAAGGGGTGGCGCCCGGTGAACATCTCGTAGAGCACGATACCGACGGAGAACAGGTCGCTGCCGGTGCCGACCTCCTCGTTGCTCAGCTGCTCCGGGGACATGTAGGAG
>CAZBZH010000722.1:0-2529 GCA_964496265.1 uncultured Acidobacteriota bacterium
TGCAGCAGCACGTAGTCGAACGCGTCGAGGAAGTGACCGCCGCTCGAGACCTCGTAGAGGGTCAGGTCAGGGCCCGGACCGTCGACGATCCATCCGCATGTCCACTCCCAGGTCACGATCTGGCCACCGATGCCCCAGAAGTCGCCGTCGGGAGCCCCGAGGAAGGTCGCATCGTTCCCACCGGTGGTGTTCTCGACCACGCTGGAGCCGAAGTCGCAGGGCGCGCCCTGGGCGTCCAGCTCGCAACTGTCGGGGATACCGTTGCCGTCGCAGTCGCCGCTGGTGCCGCCGCTGATGTCACAGGCATCGGCGATTCCGTTGCCGTTGCAATCGGGCTGACACTCGTCGGGGGTGCCGTCCAGATCGCAGTCATCACTGGTCGCCGAGGCAATGTCGCAGCTGTCGGGTAGCCCGTTACCGTTGCAGTCCGGGCTGATCCCCTGGTCCACGTCGTAGTCGTCAGGGGTGCCGTTGCCGTTGCAGTCCGGTTCACACTCGTCGGGCAGACCGTTGAGATTCACATCGTCGGCCCCGCCGGCGATATCGCAGCCGTCGACCGTTCCGTTGCTGTTGCAGTCGACGACGGCGTCGTAGCTCAGGTCCGCCTGAATCCGCGAAGCGCCGCACTCGCCACGGTTGACCGCGTTGGGGCTCGAGAACTGGAACACCGCATCGCCACCTGCGACGGCGTTGTTGAAGGTATCGGCGTCGATGATCAGGTTGGCCGTCGACTCGCTGCAGTTGTTGCCGCCCGCTTCGAACAGCCGGCCGACCGTCACGCCGTTGAGGTCGATATCGACGTACTCGCTGGTGGCGTCGAGGTCACTCAGCGCCCGCACGGTCAGGGTGACCGACCCGTTGGCGGCGAAGGCGGCAGGCACGGTCCAGGACTGAGAGGCGTCCCTGCCGTAGGGCTGCAGCACCGGCGACATCTCGACGTAGCCGGGTCCCGCCGACGCCAGGTCGCAACTGTCGGGGCGGAAGTTGCTGTTGCAGTCGTCGACGCCCCCGGCCGTGTCGCAAACGTCGGGGGTACCGCTCACGTCACAGTCCGCCTGGCACTCGTCGGGCACCGCGTCTCCGTCGCAGTCGTTACTGGCCCCGCCGGCATCGCACTGATCGGGAACACCGTTGGAGTTGCAATCGAGGGCGGCACCGAGGGATACGGTGCAACTGTCGGGGGCTCCGTCGGCGTCGCAATCGGTCAGGGACTCGCAGTTGTCGAGGGTCCCGCTGGAGTCGCAGTCCAGGCCCAGGCGGTGAATCACGCCGATGGCGTCCAGGTCGAACCCGGCGGAGGTCCCGCTGGGCCCGGTTCCGTTGCCGTCGAGGCGCACGTAGCGCACTGCCGCGAAACCGGCGTAGCCGATATCGTAGCTGCGGGCGAAGTTGGTGCTTCCGTGGAGTTCGTCCCCGGGAATCACCGCCGGGAAGTGAGCCGACTCCCGGATGCTGGTGAAGTGGATGCCGTCGACACTGACCAGGACATCCACCGAATCGAACTCGGCACCTCCGGAATCCACCTCGTAGACGTTGAAGTCTCCTCCCGGACCGTCGTAGATGAAGCCGCAGTCGAAGCGGTAGGTCACCTGCTGGCCGCCCAGTCCGAAGAAGGTGTCGTCGGGGGGACCGGTGAAGGTGGCGTCGGATGCCGTGGTCCCGTTGGAGTCGAGCAGATCGGTAAACGAGCAACCGGCGGCGAAGTCCGCCAGATCGCAGCTGTCGGGCACGCCGTTGCCGTCGCAATCCGCCGACTGGCCGCAACCCGGGACATCGCAGGCCCCCCCGGGGGTGCCGCAGTCCAGATCGCAGGCATCGTCGATCCCGTTGCTGTTGCAGTCCTGGGCCCAGGACCCGGTCATCGCCGCGATGAGAACCAGCGCCAGCAAGGCCGGCCGGATTGCAGGCGGCCGCCCGCAGGGGGAGATGAAGCGGTTGTTTCCCTGGATGTTTGACGTGTCTCGTGCCATGGCCGGAACTCCCATGAAGCCGGCGGATCGTGCCGGTTCTCCACGGTTCCTAACCGGGACAGGGCGGGAAGTAACGGGCGGCCGGTTGAAATTCGGAGGGGCCGGCCGGCCTGAACGGAACTCCGAGGACGGGTTGAGTCGAACCGAGAAGGCCGCCGTTACGCCTTTCCCCGCACTTTCCCGGTTTATTTGTCGATCGCGTAAATCCATGCAGGGATCGGACTTGGGAGCGCGATCCCCTCCTCCGAGACGGCGCACCGACGCCGCCGTCACAAGGCTTCGGAGGACTCATGGGCACCCGATCGATTCGCTTTCTCCTGTTGACCGTCGCGGCGCTGCTGCGGACCACCGCCGCCCTCGCCGGCGCCGGGGACCTCGAGCTCGAGGCCTCCCGCAACGGCAGCGGCGTCGACCTGGGCTGGACCGGCGGCGGCGGCAGCTACCGGGTCTACCGGGCCGAGGATCCGGCCGCGGTCGCCGACCCGGCGAACCTGCTGGCCGAGACCGCTCAACGCAGCTTCAGCGACACGCCCCCGGCCGGCGCGATCTTCTTCTACCG
>CAZBZH010000723.1:0-2529 GCA_964496265.1 uncultured Acidobacteriota bacterium
CCCCGAGGCTGAAGATCGCGCCGAAGATCAGCGCGACCCAGACCAGCCCGCTGGAGGTCAACCCGTAGCGGGCGATCTGCCCGGGAGTGCGCTCGACCAGCAGCTCCGGCGACCGGAGCGCCCCCGCGGCTTCCGCTGAAACATCCTCGCCCGTTCCGCCGCCGGAGTCGTCACCGGCGGCAGAGTCGGCCGGCGCCGGCGCCACGGCGGCGGCCTCGGCCAGGATCGCCGTGCGCAGCGCCTCGGCCCGCGCCTTGCGAATTCCCCCGAGCTTGACCTCCTTGCTGGCGCTACCCGCGGTGTCGACCCCCAGAACCGCCAGCCCCAGCGGCCGCATGTAGAACGGTTCCTGGATCGAGATGTTCTGCACCCGCTTGAAGTCGATGGTCAAGCGTTCATGCTGCAGCACCCCCTGCCGGACCAGCAGTTGCCCCCGTGAGACCTTGTACTGGAAACGGAGATAGCTGAGGAAGGCCCAGACCAGCAGGATCAGCCCCAGCGGAATCAGCGCCAACAGCAGCCAGGTCCAGCGGAGGCTCTCCACCGTGGCGAACACGGCGACCAGGGGCAGCAGCGCCTGCAGGCCCTGGGTCAGCAGCCCCTTGAGGAACCGACCGATGTTGAGCAAGATCGCCGTCGGCGAGGTGCGCTGCCAGTCCTGCTCGGGCAGGTCGGTCAACGGGGGTCCTCGATCCGGCCGGTGACGTAGTCCCGCAATTCGGTGGCACGTTCGGCGGTCAGGCCGTCGATCTGCAGATCCACGCCCGAGGCGCCCGCGGTGTAGAGCTTGAGCGAGGCCAATCCGTAGCGGCGCTGGAGCGGGCCCGACGAGACTTCGGCATGTTGCAGCCGGTTCAGCGGCAGCAGCACCGTCTTGCGGAAGATCACGCCATGGCGGTAGGCGATGTCATGCTCGCGCAGCGCGTAGCCGGCCAGCCGGGCCCCGCGCACCGAGAAGTAGAGCGGAGCCGTTGCGATCAAACAGCCCAGCAACAGGATGCCGCCGAGGATCAGCGGGATCAGGCCGAGCAGGATCTTGCCCTTGATGTAGAGCGCCCCGGTGATGATGCTCGCGCCGATCAGCGGAACCGCCAGTGCACCGAGGGTGACCAGAAGCCCCTGGACCAACACCTCCCGGGGAAAGTTCGGCGCCATCGGCTCGAAGGCGATATCCACCGCTCGCGGCAGTTCCCCGGCGGGGATCTGTACGTTGCTGAAGCTCATCTCTCGGCCAACCCCTAACCCGGATGATCCCTGCAACTGCGGTGCAGTCCGCGGATCTCCTTGAATCTACGAGAGAAGCATACTTGAGGTTCCCTGGCGCGGGGCCGCGCCGGGTGCTACGTTTGTTAGGTCCATCGACGCCGGGTTCACCGGCCCGCGGCGTACAACAGGATCCATCCAGGATCACGCCGCCAAGAAACTCCCCTCCCTGACTCTGTTGTTTAGGTAGGCGACGCCGTACGCTCCCGCTCCGTTCACGGTCGAGCGCGTGCCGCCGAAGAAAGCACTCTCTGTATGTCTGAAACCAGAACCGAACCCCGGAACGGGTTCGCCTCCTTCGAGTTCGATTCGCGCCTCGAGCGCGCCATCGCTGACGCCGGCTTCACCGAGCCCCGGCCCATCCAGAAAGAAACCATTCCCGCCGCCCTCGACGGGCAGGATGTGCTGGGCCTGGCCCAGACCGGCACCGGCAAGACCGCGGCCTTCGCCCTGCCCCTGCTGGACTACGTGCTGGAGAGCCGGGAGCGCCAGCCGAGCGCCCTGATCGTGGCGCCGACCCGCGAACTCGCGACCCAGATCGCCGAAGAGATCCGCAGGCTGGCCAAGTACACCCGCATCCAGGTGGCGACCCTCTTCGGTGGGGTTTCCCTAGGCTCCCAGCGCACCGCGCTGCGCCGTAACCCCGAGATCCTGGTGGCCTGTCCCGGCCGGTTGCTGGACCTCTACCGCCAGGGAGACGTGCGCCTCGACCGGATCGAAACCCTGGTGCTCGACGAAGCGGACCACATGTTCGACATGGGTTTCCTGCCGGACATTCGCAAGATCCTCGAGGCGCTGCCCGAGGACCGGCAGAACCTGCTGTTCTCGGCGACGATGCCGCCGGAGATCCGCAAGCTGGCCAAGGGCCTGCTGTACAGGCCCCATGTGGTCGAGCTCGAGTCGACCCGTCCGGTCTCGACCATCGACCATGCGCTCTATCCGGTGGATCCCGGGCGCAAGATGCAGCTGCTCGAGAAGGTGCTGGGCGACGGGGACTGCACGTCGGCCATCGTCTTCACCCGCACCAAGCACCGGGCCAAACGCCTGGCGCAACAGCTGAGCCGCTCCGGCCACCGGGCGGTGGCGCTCCAGGGCAACATGTCGCAGAACGCCCGCACCCGGGCGATGGACGGCTTCCGCAAGAAAGAGTTCGACGTGCTGGTGGCCACCGACATCGCGGCTCGCGGCATCGACATCGAACAGGTCTCTCACGTGGTCAACTTCGACATGCCGACCACGCCCGAGGGCTACACCCACCGCATCGGG
>CAZBZH010000724.1:0-2525 GCA_964496265.1 uncultured Acidobacteriota bacterium
TCCTTGTCCTCGACCGGGTCGCCCATCTCGGCGTAGAGCGCCTCACGGAAGGACTCCCACCACGGCGGAATCGACTCCAGGGTCCGGGGCCAGTTGGCCACGCCGAAGATGTCGACGCCGGCGGTGAACTCCTCGGGCCGGAAGGCCAGGGCCGCCAGGGTCATGTAACCGCCGTAGCTACCGCCGATGATGCCGATCCGGTCGGGATCGACGTAACCGGTGTCGATCAGCATCTGCTTGCTGGCGACGCAGTCGTCGAGATCCGCCTCTCCGTGACGCTGGTCATCCATCGCGTAGAAGGTCTTGCCGTAACCGCTGCTGCCCCGGTTGTTGATCGCGTAGACCACGTAGCCGTGGTTCACCAGGTACTGGATCAGGTCGGAGTAGCCCACCCGCGACTGTCCACCGGGGCCGCCGTGAACCCAGACCAGCGCCGGCGACTTGTGGTCGGCGTCGGCGCCGTGGGGTTTGTAGAGCACCCCGGGAATGGTCACACCGTCATAGGACTCGAAGCGCACCACCTGGGGGTCGACCAGATCCTCGGGGTTGATGTTCGGATTGAGCGAACGGGTCAGCTGCCGGGGCTCTCCGCCGCCGATCTCCCAGACGAACAGATCCCGGGGGTTGCGGCTGCGGCTCATGTAGAACGCGATGTGCTTCTCGCCTCGGTCGATCCCCAGGGAGGAGATATCGGCGGCCGCCCTGAGCGGCAGGTCGATCCGCTTGTTGCTCGCGGTCTCGATCACCTGGACCTCGGTCTTGGCGTCATTGTTGATGAACACGACCAGGTACTTGCCCGTCTCCGAGTAGGACGCCGCGACCACGTCCCAGGAGGGAGCCATGACCTCTTCGTGCCGGCCGTCGGCGAGTTCGTAGCGCATCAGGCGGCTGAACTCGCCCCCCTCGTTGGTCGTGTAGAGCAGGCTCTTGCCGTCGGGATGGAAGTCGGCGATGCCGTAGGACGCGTCCCCCTCGTGAGGACTGAGGTGGGTCAGCTCCTCGGTGGTCCGGTCGAACAGGTAGATATCGGAGTCGTTGGTCGTGCGGGGCTTGCCCAGGGCCACATAGCGCTTGTCGGGGCTGATCGACTGCACCTGGAAGCCGCGGGTCTCCTTGTAGAACAGCTCTCGTTCGTAGCCGTCGACCTGGTACTCGTAGACGTCGAAGTAGCGCGGGTCCCGCTCATTGCTGGCGATGAAGAAGGTCTGATCGTCCTGGGCCCAGCCGGCGAAGGTGGCCTTCAACTCGCCGCCGGGGGTGAGATCCACCTCGGAGCCGTCGAGCTCCCGCACGTAGACGTGATCCCGCTCGTTGCCGCCCCGGTCGGACTGGAACAGGAAACGCTCGTCGGCCGGGAAATAGCTGCGGGTGCGCACCGACTCGACGGTGGAGTTGGTCAACTGGATCGGCTCGCTCCCGTCAACCGGCAGCGCGTAGGCGTTGCGGATGCCGGTCTCGTCGCTGGAAACCAGCAGCTTCGTCCCGTCCGGAGAGAACGACGAGCCGCCGAAGGAAACCGTGTCGAGGAAGTCGTCGATCGGGTAGGTCTTGACCTCCCGGGGTTCCTCCGAGGTCGCCGGTGCCTTGCCGGCGCAGCCGGTCAAGAACAGCAGCGCGATCAGCCCGAGCAGCCATGCCCTGTTTTGCATCGTTTTCTCCAGATCTTCTAAAAACCGAACCCGTCGCACTAGACGGTACCAAAACCCCTATCCGATAGTCGAACGGATCGTAGGCGTCCGGGTTTCAAAAGCCCGGGTGAATGGGTGAATCAGCGCGGTCGCTCGATCCGCTGGGCACCGCAAAAGGCGGCCAGCGCCTCGAAGGCGCGATCCAGCTCCCCCTCGAACTTACGGGTGCGGCGGAAGCCGGGCTCGAAGTGCAGGCTGCGGATCTCCAGCCGCCCCTCGTCTCGATGAAGCTTGGGATCGAAGCGGCCGACGAACCGGCCGTCGTGCAGAATCGGCAGCACGTAGTAGCCGAACTCCCGCCTGGGCGCGGGGATGTAGATCTCGATGCGGTAGCGGAAGCCCAGCAACTCCTCGGCCCGGCGGCGCTGCCACAGCAGGGAATCGAAGGGGCAGATCAGATGGGTGCCCCGGGGCGCCTCCAGCCGATCGATTCCGTCCAGCAGTTCCGGCAGTGCGTAGCAACGAGGTTCGAACCCCTCGACCGCCACCTCGGTAATCCTGCCGGCCGCGAGATTGCGGGCGATGACCCGCCGCCGTTCGGCGGCCTTGAGCTTGGGCGCGGTGAAATAGCCCTCCAGATGGGTTTCAGGCGCGATCCCGTTCCCTCGCAAACCCTGGAGCAACCAGCTGTCCTCGTACTCCCGTCGGCTCGCCGCCGGAAGTTCCGGATAGACGTTCTCCGCGAGATCGTAGACCCGCCGGAAGTGGCGGCGATCGCGGACCGCGACCCGGCCGGCGTGGAAGTAGAGCTGCAGGCTGCGCTTGTCTTCCTTGGGGTAGGGAATGGTCCCGCCCGGGGGCGGTCCACCGCCGAACTCGTCGGGATCCCGCTCGAAG
>CAZBZH010000725.1:0-2518 GCA_964496265.1 uncultured Acidobacteriota bacterium
ATGCGCGCAGATTCGCGACGGCACGGCGGCGGGCCTCGCCGGCCAGCTCGTCGAAACCCTCGGGGGTCGCGGGGTCCAGATGCTCGCTCATGAGCGCCTCTTGGGGATCAGCGACGGGTATTCCCGTTCGAACGCCACCTTCAGGGCCCGACGGGCCTGCAGCAGATGGTTCCGCACCGTCGACTCCCGCACCTCGAGGATCCGGGCGACCTCGGCGGTCTCCAGCCCCTCGATCTCCTTGAGCACGAAGACCGCCCGCTGCTTGGGCGCCAGCCCCTCGGCCAGACGCATGAACGCCTGCTGGAGCTGGGAGAGATCCATCGCCCGTTCTGCCTCGGGCACCGGTTCCTCGTCGGGATCGCGCACCAGGGACGGGTCGTCGGGAAGCGGTTGCGTCACTCCCCGGGGCCCGCGGCTGCGAATGTGGTCGATGGCGGCGTTCACGGTGATCCTGTAAAGCCAAGTGTCGAATCTTCGGGCGGGGTCGTACCGCTCGAGGATCTTCCACAATCGGAGAAACACCCGTTGAGCCACGTCACGGGCGTCCTCCAACTCGCCCGTCACCTGATAAGCCGCCCGCACGACCTGCTCGCGCTTGATGCGAACCAGCTCGTCGAAAGCTGCCGGGTCGCCCCCGGTCGCCGCGGCTATCAGTTCGGCCTCGTCCCGCATGATCCCCGTGGTGGTTGCGCCTTCACGGGCACCGACGGTCGGGGCCGTGGCTCGCTCTAGATACGAGCCACCCGGCTCCCCCGTCTAGCGCCGGGTTCAAAAGGCGAAAAACAGGCAAAACGCACCGGAAAAGCGGCGATTCTAGGCCTGCCCGGAGTCACGGTCAAGCGCCCGGCAGGCCGGAACCGGGGGCTCGGGACGAAAAAAGGCGGCCCTGAGGCCGCCTTTCCTTCGATTCATCGAGGACCGCGGCGGGATGCCGCGGGCCGAGACGCGGGATCAGGCCCCGACCGCCTCGCTCTCACTCCCCTGCTCCGCGCCGTCGGCCTCGCCGGTCAGGGCGATGCGGAACACGTCCCGCACGTGGCCGACGAAGTCGAACTCCACGTCCCGGCGCAGGCTCTTGGGGATGTCTTCCAGGTTCTTGCGGTTGCTCTCGGGAAGGATCACCCGGGAGTAGCCCGAGCGGCGGGCCGCCAGGACCTTCTCCTTGACCCCGCCGATGGGCAGCACGTTGCCTCTCAGGGTGATCTCACCGGTCATCGCCACGTCCCGCCGCAGCGGCCGGTTGGTGAAGACCGAGAGCATCGCCGAGGCGATGGTGATCCCCGCCGACGGTCCGTCCTTGGGAATCGCCCCCTCGGGCACGTGCACGTGAATGTCGTTCTGTTCGAAGAAGCCCTCGGGAATGCCCAGCTCCGAGGCCCGGGCCCGGGCGTAGGTCAGGGCCGCGTGGGCGGACTCCTTCATCACGTCGCCGAGGGATCCGGTCAGGATCAACTGGCCCTTGCCCGGCATGGTCGACGCCTCGACGAACAGCACGTCGCCGCCGACGGCGGTCCAGGCCAGACCGGTGGCCAGACCGATCTGATCGGTCTTCTGCATGTCCTCGCGGCTGACCGGCGAGGGTCCCAGGTAGCCCTTAACACTGGATCCGATGATGCGGACCTTGCTCTTCTTGCCCTCGGCCACCTGGCGGGCGACCTTGCGGCAGAGCGCGCCCACCGCCCGCTCCAGGCTGCGCAGGCCGGCCTCACGGGTGTAGTCGCGGATCAGGGTCTCGAGCGCCCTGTCGACGATCTCGATCTGCTCGTCCTTGAGACCGTTGTCCTTGATCTGCCGCGGCACCAGATGGCGACGGGCGATCACCAGCTTCTCTTCCTCGGTGTAGCCGGACAGATGGATGATCTCCATCCGGTCGCGGAAGGCCGGCTGGATCGGATCCAGCAGGTTCGCCGTGGTGATGAACATCACGTCGGACAGGTCGTAGGGCACCGCCAGGTAGTGATCGCGGAAGGTGGAGTTCTGCTCGGGGTCGAGGACCTCGAGCAGCGCCGCCGACGGATCGCCCCGGTAGTCGGAACCGATCTTGTCGACCTCGTCCAGCATGAACACCGGGTTCGACGACTCGGCCTGGTGAATGCCCTGAATGATCCGGCCGGGCATCGCACCGACGTAGGTCCGGCGGTGACCGCGGATCTCGGCCTCATCCTTAACGCCGCCCAGGGACAGCCGCACGAAGTTGCGGCCCAGCGCCCGGGCGATGGAACGGCCCAGAGAGGTCTTACCCACTCCGGGAGGTCCGACGAAGCAGAGGATCGGCCCCTTGCTCTTGCGGCTCAGCTTGCGCACCGAGAGGTACTCGAGGATGCGCTCCTTGATCTTCTCCAGGCCGAAGTGATCCTCGTCGAGAATCGATCGGGCCTTGGCGATATCCAGGTTATCCTTGGAGCGGTGGTCCCAGGGCATCCCGGTCAACCAGTCCAGGTAGTTGCGAACGGTCGAGCTCTCCGCGGAATCCGGATGCATGCGCTCGAGCTTCTTGAGCTGCCGCTCGAACTCGGTG
>CAZBZH010000726.1:0-2515 GCA_964496265.1 uncultured Acidobacteriota bacterium
CACCCAGGTGTCGCCCCGTTTGAGGTGACAGAGTTCGTGGGCGATCAGCGCATCCCGCTCGTCGCCGGAGAGGCGGCCGAGCAGCGGTTCGGGCAGCAGCAGGCGCCGGCGGTTGCCGAAGGCCCACAGCACCGGAGGGATGTTCCCGCGCACCAGCGCCACCCGGGGCACGTGGTCGATGCCGACCGACCCGGCCAGCGCGGCCACCCGTTGCAGCAGCGTCTCATCGGCCGGGCGGGCCCGGGCGATCAGCCGTTCGAAGCGCAGAGCACGGAACAGGGTCAGGAAGGCCAGCCCCGCCGAGCCGATCAGCCACAGCGGCCAGACCCAGTTGCGCCAGAGCGCCTGTAGATCGAGGGCCGCAGGTGCCGCGCCTGCCTTCGCGCGATCGGCCGCCACCGGTGCGGGCATCTCGGTGATTGTGGGGGGAGTCACGGCCGGGAGTGCCGTGGCTCCGGTCGACGGAAGCGCACCTTCCATCACCGGCGTCGCGGAGGAGGGGAGAAGCGACGCCGGCAGCACCGAGATCTCCAGCACCGGCGGCGTGACCAGCTTGAGCAGTACGAGCATCCACAGGGCGTGGCGGATGGCGGGACGTTCGACGAAGCGGGTGATGCCGGCGACGCAGACCGCCAGCAGCGTCGCGCTCGCCGCGTTGAGCAGCAGGATTTCGAGGAAGCGTTCCATCAGCGGCGCCCTCCCTTCTTGTCCTCGTCGAGAGAGTCGACCAATCGGCGCAGGTCGGCGATCTCGTCGCCCGAGAGCCGGCTGGAACCGACCAGATGGGTCAACAGCGGCGTCAGCGAGCCCTCGCAGAGCTTCTGCGCCGTGTCCCGCAGGCGCAGGTCGATCAGATCTTCACGGCCGGCCACCGGGGAGTAGACGTTGACCCGCCCCTCGGCCTTGCGCTTGACGCAGCGCTTCTGCTCCAGCCGCTCCAGCAGCTTCTGCACCGTGGCGTACTGGGAGGCGCCCCCTTCGGGATAGAGCCGGTCGGTCAGCTGACGGATGGTGGTCGGCCCGAGCTCCCAGAGCTCCTTGAGCACGGCCAGCTCGGCATCGGTCACGTCGGCGCGGGGGCGTGAAGCCATCGAGTTCTCCCTGTTCAGACGCCGTGTCTGATATGGTGAGTCTAAGACGAGTTGTCTGGGCTGTCAAACGAAAGATGTCACCGGGGCCTGTCCCGCTTGGAGCCAATGATGGAAAAGGCAGAGGATCAAGGGTTTGTACGTCGGGGAAGGGCGAAGGCCTTGGCCTGCGGGTTGCTGTTGGCGGGGCTGTTCTCGGCCTCGTCGGCCCGGATCGAGGGCTCGTTCGTCGACCCGCGGGACGGGCAGCGCTACCCGACGGTGACCTACACGCTGACCCCCGCCGAGGGGCCGATCGTCGACGCCGATGAGTACGGCAGCTACGTGGCCGGGGAGACCGTGACCTACGAGGTGCGTCTCGGCGGACAGCTACCGTCGACCCTCACCTGGATGGCCCGCAACCTGAACCACCAGGTTCCCGGCTCCCGGTGCTACGGCAACGATCCGGGCAACTGCGCGGAGCACGGCAGGCTCTACACCTGGGAGCAGGCGATGCAGGTGTGTCCGGACGGCTGGCATCTCCCATCCGACGATGAGTGGTTCCTGCTGGCCCGGGAATTCGGGGGCGTCGCGATCGCCGGCCGGCATCTCAAGGCGGTCGGATACGGGGGAGGCACCAACGAGAGCCTGTTCGGCGTGGTGAAGCCGCACATCTTTTGGTCGTCGAACGAACTGGACGCGTCGAACGCGCTCGACTGGAAGGTCAACTTTCGCTGGGAGAAACTACAGCGCTGGAAAGGTGGGAAGGAGCTCTACAACTCGGTGCGCTGCGTGAAGGACTAGCCGGGCACGTTGCCGAAGGTACCCCATCCATCGCTCTTGCCTCCGAACGGGCTGGCCAGGGTGTCGAGTCTCTACTGGATTTCAGTCAACGCGGCGTATGTGAGGACCATCTCTCGGGAGCAGTAGCAGGTCCAGTCGCCGCTCTCCGCATCGCGCTCGAACCTTGGACGGAAACCGGCAGCAGCCGCGGCTGCTGCGACTTGCTCGGCGGACCGAAGGTCCGGGACCGCGACGAAGAAGTCCACCTCCATGGGCTGGGTCAGGTCGGAACCAGCGCAGATGACCCGGCGGACGGCATCGCCGTCGGCGTCTTTGGGAGTGCGAGTATCGTGCTCCCAGAGGGTCCGCGCTGCGTCATAGCAGCGCCCACACAGCATCTTGGCCTCTAGCTGCGCTGCGGCCTCTCCGACCCACTCGCCGCCCGAGCGACAGACTCGCTCGTCGCAGGCGGAACACCAGGCGTCTGGTCGAAGTTCGCCGCTGCCGGCAGCCCAGTGAAAACCGACCGCGTCCATCGTCTCCAGGCTCAGCGCGATATGTTGACAAACAAATGCGGCGGGTTGTTCGCATGGACGTCGCAGTGAGTGTGACGACTCACCGGTCTCTCCAGGCCATGGATGTTGCGGTCCTGAAGTCCAGGGAAG
>CAZBZH010000727.1:0-2508 GCA_964496265.1 uncultured Acidobacteriota bacterium
GCCGAGCTCGACGAGCACCTGCAGGGGGTCGAGTCCACCGAGATCGATGTCGGCATGAATCTGGGGGAGCGGCCCAGGTGGAAGGTGTTGCAACACATTCGCCAGCGGTTGGCGTTGTTGCCGGGCACGAATGTCACCATCGGTCAGCCGATCTCTCACCGGATCGATCACATGCTGTCGGGCACCCGGGCCAACATCGCGATCAAGCTGTTCGGCCCGGACCTTCGCGAGTTGAGGCGTCTCGCGACTCAGGTCGAGTCGGTTGCCCGGGAGGTTCCGGGGGCGGTGGATGTCGCCGCCGAGGCCCAGGCAGAGATCCCCACGGTTCAGGTCAAGTTCGACCGGCAAGCGCTGGCCCGGCTGGGGCAACCGGCCGGCGCCGCGGCCCAGGCGATGCGCACCGCCTTCATCGGCCGCGAGGTCGGTCAGGTCTACGAGAATCAGGTCGGGTTCCCCCTGGTCGTGCGATATCCCGCCGAGGTGCAGGAGAGCCTGGAGGCGATTCGCCGCACCGAGATCGACACCCCGTCAGGGGTCCGGGTGGCGCTCCAGGCGGTAGCGGAGATCCGCGAGGATCGGGGAGCGAACTTCATCGGCCGGGAGAACGGGCGGCGCAAGATCGTGGTGGCGGCGAATGTCGCCGGCCGCGATCTACGTTCGGTGGTTGACGAGATCCGCGAGGGAGTGGCGCGCAACGTCGAGCTGCCGCCGGGTTACTCGGTGGAGTACGGCGGCCAGTTCGAGAGTGAGGCGGCGGCTTCGAAGCGGTTGCTCTGGCTCGGGATCACCGTGGTCCTCGGCATGCTGGTCCTGCTGACCACCGCCTTCCGCTCGGTGGGGGACGCGTTGATCGTGATGCTCAACCTGCCGCTGGCGCTGATCGGCGGAGCCGCCGGCGTGTTTGTCGACGGGGGTGTGCTCTCCATCGCGTCGATCATCGGCTTCATCGCGCTGTTCGGAATCGCGACCCGCAACGGGATCATGATGATCTCCCACATCCGGCACCTGCTGCTGGAAGAGGGGGAGCGCTCATTCCGCGCGGCGGTGGTGCGCGGGGCCCGGCAGCGGGTGGTGCCGATCCTGATGACGGCGCTCTCGGCAGGCCTCGCCCTGGTGCCGCTGGCGCTGGCCGGATCTCACTCGGGAGCGGAACTCGAGGCGCCGATGGCGGTGGTGATCCTGTTCGGCCTGCTCTCGGCGACGGCGCTCAACATGATCGTCGTGCCGGTGGCCTACCTGCGTTTCAGCCCGCTACGCAGGCAGTTCGAGCCCTGATCAGGTCCCCTGGGTTTCGGTGGCCGCGTCCCAGGCCAGGATGCCGCCGGCCAGATTGGTTACGTCGTAGCCTTCGCGCTTGAGGTAGGCGCAGGCCCGGGCGGAGCGGGCGCCGCTGCGGCAGTGGACCAGCAGGCGGCCTTCCCGGGGTACCTCGTCGAGCCGCGAGGCCAGCCGGGTGTGGGCCACGTTGATCGCGGCGTCCAGATGCCCCTCGGAGTACTCGGTGGCCCGGCGCACGTCGAGCACGTGGACGCCGGATTCGGCGACCATGCCGCGGCCGGCGTCGACGTCGATCTCGTCCAGGGTGGCGAAGGCCGCCCCGTCTCCCGGGTAGGCCGCGACGGCGCCGGCGTCGTACCAACCCTCGATCCGGTCCAGGCCGATGCGCACCAGGTCTCGAACCGCTTCCTCCAACCGTGACGGTTCGACGATCAGGTAGATCGCGTCGGTGTCCTTGATGAAGGAGCCGGCGTCGGTGTTGAAGCTCGAGCTGAGCGGCAGAGACAGCGAGCCGGGGATGTGACCCGCCCGGAAGGCATCCCATCTGCGGGTGTCGATGATCGCGACGGCGGAACCGTCGAGGCGGCGCAACCCGGCGACGTCGAGGGGGGCAGGTTGCGGCAGCGCACCGAGCACCCTGGGCCCGAGCTTGTTGTCCCGCTTCATCGTGGCGAAGTAGAGCGGAGGCTCGGGCTGCCCGCTGAGGATGTAGTCGATGAAGCCCTGCTCCGACGACGCCGAGCGGATCGCCGGGTTGAAGCGCTTCTCGTAGCCGATGGTGCTCATCGGCACCGCGCCCAGCGCCTTGCCGCAGGCGCTCCCCGCGCCGTGGCCGGGCCAGACCTGGACGAAGTCGGGGATCGTTTCGAGCTTGCCGACCGTCTGGTACAGGGTGCGTGCCGAGGGTTCCATGGCGCCGGTCTGCCCGGCCGCCGACTCCAGCAGGTCGGGGCGTCCCAGGTCACCGACGAAGACGAAGTCGCCGGTGGCGATGCCGATCGGTTCGCTCACGCCGGACCCCCGGTCGGTGACCACGTAGACGATGTGCTCGGGGGTATGCCCCGGCGTGTGCATCACCCGGAAGTCGATGTTGCCGATGGAGAAGGTGTCGCCGTCGTGGAGCAGCCGGTGGTCGTAACTGCCGCCGCCGACCTTCTGATCGACCCACTGATACTTCCAGTCGGCATCCCCCTCGTCGGAGAGGTAGACCCTGGCGCCGTTCCGCTCCGC
>CAZBZH010000728.1:0-2508 GCA_964496265.1 uncultured Acidobacteriota bacterium
AGGTTACGTCGCCGGCTCCGACTCTCGCCGGGACGGGATCGCCGCTGCTCACTGACGACCGCCCGCCTGGCGATCCATTCCGCCGGATAGCGCAGTGATAGAATAAAGCCAGCGTTCGGGGGTATTTCGCTCTCCACGGGCAAACGCAGGCAAGGCGATCGATGGGTTCGAAGGCATCCAAACCCGGTGCGCTGGCGCTCCGGCTGGCTGGAAGATTGGGCGGTGCGGTCCTGGGCACCTCCCTGGCCGGGCCCCTGGGAACCGCCCTCGGAGCCATGGCCGTCGGTCCGATCTGCGATCTGCTGGCCAGCGAAGAGGTCACCGGAGATATCTCCGAGGCCCTCGGAAGCTCCGTCGAGGCGGTCACCGCCAACCTGTCGACCGACTGGATCTCCGAGGAATGGCGCAAGCAGGAGAGTTCCCGCGACGCCGCCCTCAATGAGGATCTGGCCCGAGCGTTGATCGCCGCGCTGCGCGACGCGGTGGCGGAGCTGCCCGACGCGGTGGCGGAGCTGCCCGACGTTCCCGGTGACGTGGCCGCTGCCTGGGACAAGCGCTTCAAATGGACCCTGAAGCATCCCGAGGGGCGGCGGGACTTTCTGCGCGAAGTTGCCCGGCAACACCCCTCCCCGGGTGAGTGGGATCAGGCCTTCGTCGGCCGTCTCAATCAGCCGGATCAACTGGTGGATTGGCTGTGGGCGGATATTCGCCGGGAGCTCGAGAGCGCGGCGGCCGGCGCGGGGGCGGACCCGTCCTCGGTCCACTCGATCCTCGACCGGCCGGACGTGCGCGAGACGGTCACCGACAAGCTGCAATCCGCCTTTGGCAAGGCTCTACGGACCGACGACGCGGCCCTGAAGAAGCTTCAGTACTACATGCAGCTCGTGTTGCTCAGCCGGCTCGATCGACAGGACGCGGCGCTGGAGCGGATCTCCGATTGGCTGACCGAACGCTTTGAACAACTCCCGGAACGCGTCGCCGTCCGGGTCGCCGAAGAGCTGAGAGAGCAGTTCACGATTCGCGAGCAGTTCGTCTTCTATGCGAAGCCGCGGCTCGCCAGGAGTTCGTCCTTCGGCGCGGCCTTTCAGCCGTTCTACTTCGCTCAGGCAGAAGATGACTTCATCGGGCGCGAAGAACTGCTCGACGAACTGGACAAACAACTGTTCGACATCGGAGAGGACGCCCCGGCGTTTCGCTGGGCCGCCATCTGCGGCGACGCGGGCAGCGGAAAGAGTCGCCTCGCGCTGCACATCCTGGAGGCCGAGCGCGACCGTTGGCCCCTGTCAGGGTTCGTCCGCTCGGAGTTCCTGCGGGATGCCGATCTGGCTCGGGGAGATCTGAGCACGATCAGCGGCCCGACCCTGTTCGTCATCGACTACGCCGGCAGCGCCCCCGAAGCGTGCTGCCGGTTCCTGGAGCGCTGCGCCCTGTTCTCGGAGAGCGCTCCCCATCCCGTGCGGGCGCTGCTGTTGTTGCGCAGATCCAACGACCGCTTCTTCGAGGTGGTGGCCCGGGGGGAGGACGACGCGATCGTCTCCAACACCCAGGCCTGGTTCGATGCGCCGCCGGAGCGGGAGAACGACACCTCCGGTGCACTCTTCCTGGGAAGCCTCTCGGCGGTCGAAACCGAGACCCTGATGCGCCGGCGCATCGCCCGGACCTTCGATGAGGAAGGCTCCTCGCGGAGTCTGGACGACGTCGATCTGCTGCCGATGCTTCGGCGCTACGACGAGAACATGCGGCCGCTGTTCGCCATCATGGTCGCGGACCTCTTCGCCCGCGGCGTGCTGCCCCAGGAGGACGAAGGAGAAGAGAGCCAGGAAGAGTCCCGGCTGGCCCTGTTCTGGGACTACCTCGATCATCAGTACAAGAAGCGCTGGAGTAACTCCGCGGAAACCGGCGAGGCCACCGAAGCCCGGGATCAGGTCGACCGGCACCTCACCTTTCTCGCACTCTCCACGATGTGCCGCGGGCTGACCGACGAGGCCTGGACCCGGATCTTCCGGGACGCGGAACTGGGCAGCAGCGTGACCGCCCTCCTGCCGCGCCACCCAGACGATTTCGACTCGCCGGCAAGCGGCCGCCCAGCGGCCGATTTCAGCGAGGAGCACACGCTGGCCACCCTGTCGGGTTCCAGGCGCTCGAGTAGCGACGATCCCTACCCGATCCTGGAACCGGATCTGGTGGGTGAAGCGCTGGTGTTGCTGATGCTCGAGAAGGGCAAGCGGTTCCTCTGCGGGAATGCTCGGACCGCCGATCACCGGCGCCGCTTCCTGCCGCAGTACGCCTGGGCCGCCGATCCCGACGTCGCCCGCTTCGTCGAACTCGCCGCCCAGGATTTTCCGGAGCGGGTCGCCCAGCTGAACTGGCTGTTGCCCGAGAAGCCGCGCCCCGAGATGGCGCTGGAGCGCGCCCGGCTGTTCCGCAGCCTGGCGCTCACGGTTCTGGCCCCCCTGCAGTCCCGACCCGCCACCGAGGCGGCCGTGGCGCGGATGGAAGGGCCCATCG
>CAZBZH010000729.1:0-2501 GCA_964496265.1 uncultured Acidobacteriota bacterium
GGACCAAGGGAGAGGTGGCCATGGCCGACGGACGGGAGGGGGGCAAGCGGGCGGTGCTCAACGTCGGACACACCGTGGCCCACGCCATCGAGGCGGCGTCGGATTACGGGGTGTCTCACGGCGACGCGGTGGCCGCCGGGATGGCGGTGGAGGCGCGGATCGCCGTCGCCCGCCTGGGCATGCCCGAGCAGGATGCGGCCCGCCTCGACGGGTTGCTCTCCGATTACGGCCTGCCGGTCGCGGTACCTGCGGGGCTGGAGTCGACGGCCCTGATCGCCGCGGCCCGCCGGGACAAGAAGAACCGGGCGGGGGAGACGCGGGTCGCCGTTCCCGTCGGGCTGGGCCGGATGCCCGGGGATGCGGACCCGACCCTGGCGGTCTCCGAGGATGAGTTGCTCGGGGCGCTACAAAAAGGTCGCCATTGAGGGCGTCGGATCGGGCCCGAAGAGCCACGGGAAGTTTTGACTTCCGGCGGGACGCGGGCTAATTTAGGCCACGTCACCTCAATAACTTAGCTCCCCATGCAAGCTGAACATATCGGACGCTACAAGATCGTCAGGGAACTGGGTCGGGGCGCCATGGGGCGTGTCTTCCTGGCCCATGACCCCCAGATCGATCGCCACGTCGCGATCAAGACGATCCAGATCTTCGACTCCCTCCAGGGCGCCGAGCAGGAGCAGGCCCGCGAGCGCTTCATGCGCGAGGCCCGCGCCGCCGGCAAGCTGATGCACCCGGGCATCGTCACCGTCTTCGACGTGGGCGAGGCCGACGGCGTGCCCTACCTGGCGATGGAGTACGTCGAGGGGGCGACCCTCGACGCGTTCTGCCAGCCCGAGACCCTGCTGCCGGTCAAGACCGTCGTCGAGATCGTGGCCAACGCCGCCGAGGCGCTGGACTTCGCCCACGCCACCGGGATCGTGCACCGGGACATCAAGCCGGCCAACCTGATGCGGGTCGGGGAGACCTCGGTCAAGATCATGGACTTCGGCCTGGCCCGGGGCGCCGAAGCTCAGATCACCCACGACGGTGCGTTGCTCGGCACGCCGAGCTACATGTCGCCGGAGCAGGTGCGCGGTCAGCAGCTCGACGGCCGCACCGATCTGTTCTCCCTGGCGGCCTGTCTCTACGAGATGCTGACCGCCGAGAAGCCCTTCGGCGGTGACTCCATCTCGGCGATCATCTTCCGCGTGGTCAACGAGGAGCCCGAGGAGGCGGCGAGTCTCCACGAACGGGTGCCCCGTCCGCTCTCGGCCTTCGTCCAGCGCGGTCTGGCCAAGAACCCCGACGAGCGGTTCCCCACCGGAGAGGCCTTCGCCCACGCCCTGCGGGCGGCCGCGGCGGAGATCTCGGCCGATGCCTCCAGCCCCGGAGGCTCCGAGGCGCCCACGGTGGTGCGGCCCGCGGCCGACGTTCCCGACCTTCCCAAGCCGTCCCGCAAGCGCAAGCGGCGCGGCGGCTTCCCCTTGGCGGCGCTGCTGTTGATCCTGCTGCTCGGCGGCGGGGCCGCGGCGGGCTACGTCTACCGGGACAAGATCATGGCGCTGATCGAACCGCCGCCGCCGCCGGAGGTCTGGTACGAGGCCACGGTGCGCACCGAGCCCGAAGGGCTGCCGGTGACCCTCGACGGCGAACCCTTCAGCGAGACGTCGATCCGCTTCAAGGCCGAGGGTCCGTTCGCGGTGCTGTCCGCCCAGGACGGTTGCCGCTCGGTGACCCATCAGGTCAGCGTCGCCGACAACGGCGGCGAGATCGTGCTGGTCACCGATCCGGTCAAGACCGAGGTCCAGGTCGATCCCGGAGTCGACGGCGCCCGGGTGCGGCTCAACGGAGAAGAGGTTGGCCGCTCGCCGGTCAGCGTGGAGCTCGATCTCTGCGCCGAGAACGAACTGGCGGTCTCGGCCAAGGGCTATCAGAACAACACCCTGCGCTTTGCCGCGGGGATGAGCGCTCTCGAGGCGCGCAACGCCGCCGCGGGACTTCAACTCGCGGGCATTCCTCTCGGTCGGCTGCAGCTGCCGGCGACTCCCCAGACGGTCAAGTACTACGTGAACGGCGAGCCGCGCACCCGGGGCGGCGACGGGGTCTCGCTCCCCGCGGGCCGGCACACCCTGCGCATGGTCAATGAGGCGCTGTGGATCGACGTCAGCCAGCGGGTGACGGTCCAGGCGGGAAAGACCGCCAAGCCCCCCGCCGATCTGCCGGGTATCGCCGATCTGGTCGTGCAGGCCTTCCCGGCCAACTGCAAGGTCTTCCTGCGCAAGAAGGGGGGCGACTGGCGCTACGTGGACGACGTGCCGCTCAGGAGCAAGATTGCAGCAGGGGAGTACGAGGTGAAGGTGCAGCTCAAGCCGACGGGCCAGGAAGAGGTCCGGCAGATCGAGCTGTTCCCGGGGCAGAATCCCCCGATTCGCGTTTCCTTCGGCAGGAGTTGAGATGAGGGCAAATCGCCGTTTCTGGGCCCTGGCGCTACTGGGGTCCTGGCTGGTCGTGACCGCCGCCCA
>CAZBZH010000730.1:0-2498 GCA_964496265.1 uncultured Acidobacteriota bacterium
GGCATTGACGATCACCATCGCCGGCTTGCCCTTCAGCGCCTCCAGCGCCGCCTTCATGGCGTCCAGGTCGAGGCGGCCGAAGTCGTCCCGGCAGAACTGCTGGACGTTGCCCCGGCCGATGCCCTGGGTGGCCAGGCACTTGAGGGTCGCGGCGTGCACGAAACCCGACGTCAGCACCGGCATCTGGGGCAAACCGGCAAGGCCGGTCTCGGAGACATCGAAGCCATGCTGCTCACCCCACCACTGACGGCCGGCAGCGAGGCAGACGAAGTTGGCCATCGTCGCGCCGGTGACCATGATGCCGGACCAGGAGGCAGGCAACCCGAAGAGCTCCTTGAGCCAATCCAGCGCCTGTAGCTCCATCTCGACGCCGGTCGGCGAGAGGATCCAGGTGTAGGTCACCGCCTCGTAGGCGGTGGCCAGCAGGTCGGCGCCGAGACTGGCCGGCGTGCTGCCGCCGATGACGAAGTGGAAGCACTTCGGGCCGACCACGTTGCCCCCGGCCTTTTCGTTGAGTTCGATCAGACGCTCGAGGGTCGCGGCGGCCCCGCTGCCCTGCTGGGCCAGAGGACGCCGAAAATCGGCCAGCGCCTCGGCGGCCCCGGCGCGCAAGGCCGGGCGCTCATCGATACGTTGAATGGTCGCCGGGATCGATTCCCGCAGCTGCTCGACCAGCCGTTCCATCTCCTGCCGGAACTCCTGACCCAGATCACCCTGCATGCCCATCCCTCCCAAGCCCCTGCGCGACGTCACGCGGCTCGCGATACTCGCCCGGCTTCAGCGTAACGCCATTCGCCGTGGTTCAGCCGTGACAGATCGACGGGTAGCGGCGGCATACAACCCCCGGCGGCGAACCAGGCGGACGCGGTCCCTGTTTGCCCGGCCCCGTTCAGATGGCCATGGCCGGCTGTGGATTTCCCCTTGACGGAAGTTCTAACGCGAACTATATTTGTTCGCACGCGAACTAAATGGGAGTGAGCCGATGCCTCGCTGGACCTCGAAACAAGCCCGCAAGAGCCCCTTCATCCCCACCATGCGGGAGCTGGCGCGCTGCTACCAGGCCTTCGAACGGCTGGACGCGAGGCTGCTGCGAGACCACGGGTTCACCACCTCCCAGGCGGACGTGATCTTCACCCTGGGCAACACCGCGGGGATGACCTGCAAGGAGCTCGGGGAACGCACGCTGATCACCAAGGGCACGTTGACCGGCGTGCTCGATCGGCTCGAGGGCAAGGGCCTGCTGGAGCGGCGCCCTTCTCCCGACGACGGGCGGAGCTACATCGTGGCGCTGACCCGTGCCGGCGAGGAGGCCTTCGAGGCGACTTACCCCGAACACATCGCCCGCATCGGCGAGCGGTTCAATCAGGTGGACCCGCGCAAGCTGGAGCAGATCCGCAGCACCCTCGCGGAGCTTCGCGCCGTCCTGGAGTAGCCGTTTTTTTTCGCAGAGATAGTTCTAACTCGAACTTTAATTTCCGGCCTCGCGCCGGTGGAGGATTCCGATGAACCGACTCAATAGCGACGCCCGCCCCAGCGGCGGCACCACCGCACTCCGCGCCGGCCTCGGCATCGTGTTCCTGTTTCACGGCTGGATGAAGCTGTTCGTCTTCACCCTGCCCGGCACCATGGGCTTCTTCGAGAGCGTGGGTTTCCCCGGCTTCATGGCGATCCCGGTCACCTTCGCCGAACTGATCGGCGGCGCGCTGCTGCTGGTGGGGCTGGGGACGCGCTGGGCCGCCCTGGCGATGGTTCCGATCATGCTCGGCGCGACCCAGGTGCACTGGGCCAACGGATTCGGCTTCAACAACACCGGCGGCGGCTGGGAGTTCCCGGCGTTCCTGGTGGTGGCCTCCCTCGCCCTGTTCCTCCACGGCGACGACGGCCGCTTCTCCCTGGCCTCGCTGCTGCGCGGCCGGCGCCGGCAGTCCGCCGCCGCGGAACTGCGGTCCGCCGCGTGATCCGCTTCAACTTCGAGACGACGGCGCGTCCGCCCGCGTCGTCGTCCTCCCACACATCCCGCGCCCAGCAACCCGCTTCCACGCCGCCGCGGCGCTCGTTTCTGACCCGCCTCCTCGGCGGATCGGCCCTGGCCTGGCTTGCTGCCGCCTGGCTGCCCTCGACGAAAGGACACGCGATGATCGAAACCGCATCGACCCCGCAACGAACCACCGGCGGCGCCAGCGCCGCGACCGCCCGCATCGGCCACGCCCACCTGCACGTGCGCGAGCTCGAACGCTCCCGTCGCTTCTACGAGGAGATCGCGGGACTCTCGACCACCGAATCGGTTGCCGGGCGCTTCGCCTTCCTCTCGGCGGGGCACCACCATCACGACCTGGCGCTACAGGCGATCGGCGCCGGCGCCCCGGATCCCCGCCCCGGGACGCCCGGCCTCTATCACGTCGCCTTCGAGGCCGACGACATCCCGGCCTTCCGCACCTTCTGGGATCGGCTGCGGGAGCGAGATATCTCCCACGCCGCCGTCGATCACGGCATCAGCT
>CAZBZH010000731.1:0-2497 GCA_964496265.1 uncultured Acidobacteriota bacterium
TCGGTGACCCGGAAGCACTCGCAGTCGAACGGGCTCGTCGGAAACAACGATGGCGGCCGGCTGCAAGACGGCGCCGGCTGCACGGGAGCGGCAGCAACATCGACATTGATATCGGCAGCGACATCGGTTACGCCATGGGCAGCGGTCTCCGGCGCCGCCACAGAGCTGCGAGGTGCGAAGCCCCAGAAGAGCCCCAGCGCCACGGCGATGACCGCTGCGCGTCGCACGCTCACTCGACCCGGTTGACGAAGGTCACCGAGGTGATCTGCCGGCCGTCGGGCAGGGTCGCCTCGACCCGCCAGGCGACGCGGCCGCCTGCCGCGACCGATTCGAGCCGTTCGACGGGTACGCGGTACTCGGCATCGACGAGGCCCGCGGCCCGGTCGAGGCTGCGCAGATCGGGGGTGCCGATCTCCACCGCGTAGACGCTCCCTTCGGGTGTGCCCTCCCAGCGCAGGACGAAGGCGTCCCGGGGCAGGGGGGTGTCCTCGTCGAGGGTGGATCGAATCTCCACCACGCTCTCGCGCAGCACCGGCGGCGCCGACGGTTCGCTCTGCCGGAACAGGTTCCAGCCGGCGAAGGCCAGCAGCAGCAACGCCGCCGCCGCGAGCAGCGGGCGCAGCGGGAAGGATCGGTCCGCCCTGCCGCCGGTGTGATCTTTGTGCTGTTCATCGGTGGCGATGGGGCCGTGCATCGCCCGGGCCAGCCTCCAGGCCTCGGCGCTGGCGGCGCAACCGGCGGCCTCCTCGGCGACCCGGGCGGCTTCCTCGGCGGGCAGTTCCCCGCTTGCCGCCTGCCACAGGGTGTCGGGATCGACGCGGCTCTCGCCCGTGCCCGGCTCCCGCTTGCGCCAGGCCTCCCGCAGGCTGCGGTCATCGAGACTCATGCTGACCACCCCTTCCCCGTGAGACAGGCGCGCAGATCGCGCATCCCGCGGAACAGCGCGCTGCCCACGCGCTTGATCGCCCAGCCGAGGATCTTGCCGGCTTCCGCCGTGGTGTGACCCTGGAGATGCAGAAACACCGCGACGCGGCGGCCGGGGGTGAGCCGGGAGAGACAGTCCTCGATCGCCTCGGCGAGCTCAGCGCTCTCCGCCCGGCGATCGGGATCCTGAGATGGCGCGGCGGGGATATCCCCACCCGGTGGCTGATCATCGAACAGCTCCTCTCGCCGGCGTCGGCGCCGGCGCAGCTCGTCGATCAGTGCGTTGTAGGCCGCCCTACGCCAGTAAGACGCATGCCGAACCTCGGGGACTTCACCCTTTTTCCGTCTTTCCAGTAGCCGGACCAGCACCTCCTGGGCCAGATCGTCGGCCTGGGGCACCATCGACGGCGGGCAGTGGGCCCGCACGGCGCGCACGACTTCGTCGCGAATCGCCTCGAAATCGAGGTCCGGGCCGTCGGCGAACTGGGGTGGGTCCTGGGGCATCCCTCAATTATCCCCCAGGACTTTTCTCCAGCGGGGTGAACCCGCTATGCTCCAGGGCCAACCCTGAGCAAGAGGTGTTTCGTGAAGAAAGTCGCTGCGTTCATTCTGGCTGCATCGGTCGCCGTTCCGGCGTTTTCCGCGTCCCCCGAGGATGCGCTGGCCTCCCGCTTCCGCGCGGTCGAGGCGATCGTCGATGCTCAGCTCGAGCGGGAGTCGGTGCCCGGAGCCGCCTTCGGCGTGGTTCATGACCAGGAGCTGATCTGGTCCCACTACCACGGCGTGGAGACCCTGGACGGCAAGAACCCGGTGGACGGCGACACCCTGTTCAGCATCTGCTCGATCTCCAAGGTGTTCAACGGCGTGGCGACGATGAACCTGGTGGAAGAGGGGCGGATGGATCTCGATGCGCCGCTCTCCGCCTACATCGGCGGCGTCGAGATCCAGGACGCCACCGGAGGGGAGGCGCCGGTGACGATTCACGGCATCCTCTCCCATGTCTCCGGCTTGCCGCGGGAGAGTCGCACCGACTACTGGGCGACCAATGAGTTCCCCACCGCCGAGGTGCTCTCCCAGGCGCTGCGGGATCAGTCGCGGCTCTACCGCTCCTACGACTACTGGCAGTACTCCAACCTGGGCATGGCGATGCTGGGTCAGGCAGTGGCCCGGACCTCGGGCAAGGCCTGGGGGGACTACGTCAAGGATGAGGTACTCACGCCGCTGGGGATGTCCCGCACGGCCACCGACATGCCCTTCGATCAGGTCGGTAACGGCTTCGCCCGGGGCTACTACATCCGCAACGCCAAAGGCGAGCGCAAGCCGGTGCAGGAGCATCAGTTCCTCGCCTTTGCCCCGGCGGCGGGCATGGCCTCCAGCGTCAACGACCTGGCGAAGTTCGCCTCCTGGCACTTCCGTTTGCAGGAAAACGGCGGCGAGGAGGTGCTGAAGGCGACGACCCAGAAGAACATGCTGCGGGTGCACTGGATGGGTGCCGATTTCGAGCCGCCGGCCTGGGGGCTGGCCTACGCGACCCAGCGGATCGACGAGAAGACCCTGTGGGGGCATGGCGGCT
>CAZBZH010000732.1:0-2488 GCA_964496265.1 uncultured Acidobacteriota bacterium
TCTCGTTCAGCACCCAGTACCCCGGCATCTCTTGAACGGCAGACCATCGCCAATCCAGTGCCTCGTAGAGCCAACCCCAAAGCGGGTAGGTTGCTTCCAGTATCCGGCCCGGGCCGCTCTCCGCGCCGAGAACCGCCGCTCCGGCATAGACCGAGGCGCAGGCACCGAGGAGGAGCAGGAGCAGCAGAGCGGCGATCCTGAGTTGCTTGCGCATGGTCATTAATGGGATGACGGTGCTCCGTCAGACGTATCATTGGCGCCGCTAGCGCCTGCGCGTGGGTTATGGAGTTTCCAGGCTTCGATGAACCGTCTGGTGCCCTCGATGACCTGTTGCTGCAGGTGGTCTCCCGGTTTCTCGGGAAGAAATCCGACTCGGGGATAAGAGGACCACGTGGAGCACAAGGCGATGAGGTCAGGATTGCGCGCTGGTCTGCAGCGCTCCTTGAGTTCGACGGAGATCGAGTAGAAGAGGCTCTGGTCCTGGGTCACCACGAGAACCCGAACGTGAAGGATGGGCAGTTCCAATTCGTCGAGGTCGTAGGAGTCCGCGATGTTTAGGCCGCTTCGCCGTAGTTGGGCGCTGACCGTCTTGGCCAGGCTCTTCTCATCGTCGGTTCCCCGGACGGGATTCGGTAGCCCATCCAGCTGTAGCCTGACCTTCCTGATCCCGTGGAGCTCGCCACGCTCAGGGACGAAGACGTAGTCTCGTCCCCGGTTGCAGCCGACGGCGGAGGGATCCGGTGTCCCGTTCGGATGGCCGGAGAGATCTGCTGTAGCCGATTCGAGAGCGCCGCACGTGGATGCATGTAGCGAGGGCTCGCGGTGCTCCGACGAAGCACACCCGGAGGACGCCGTGCCCAGGGTCAGTAGTCCGAGAAATGCGAGCCTCGGGATCATAATCTGCCTCCTCGCCCGACCGAACCGCCGGTTCAGCCGTCAGATGCAGGCTGCCGACGCTCTGCTTTCGACCATACAGTCCGTGGCCAACGGTCTAGAGCGGATTGCTCAGGAAGTGCGGTGATCTCGAAGCGCTGAACCGCACGGCGCTGCGCGGCCGACATCAGGCGAGTTAGCCGAAGCCCGCGGCCCGAGTGGATGGAGGAGGGTTGAATTGGTCGGGACGGCCAGATTTGAACTGGCGACCCCTTGCACCCCAAGCAAGTGCGCTACCAGGCTGCGCCACGTCCCGACCTTCGGATATGCAAGGCCCGGGGGTACGGGCCGCCCGGAAACGCGGGACCGTCAAGGAGCGGTCCTGCTTTCGAGCCCGGCCATGCTATCGCGGGGCCGCGATCCCTTCAAGGGAGGCGGCGTGAACGTCGGGATTCAGAGTCCCAGACTGGATTGAGAGCCGGCGCTGTCGCCGCTGCGAGCGTCCTCGGAGGCCTTGGAGCCCTTGCCGGCACTCCCCTCCTCGGCGGCGACCTCCAGCTCGCTGAGCAGCCCCTCGAGCCGGGTGGCCACGGCGTCGGCCCGCTCCCGGGCGTCGGCGGCCGCGGCCCGGTCGGCCCGAGCCTGGGCGATCTCGTCCTGCATGTCAGTCAGCGAGGCCTCGGCGTGCTCGGCCCGGCCCCGCAGCTCCATGCAGGTTTGCTCCAGGGTCTCGACCTGATCGACCTGGCGGCGCAACTCCTCGCAGGTCTCTTCCAGGCGCTCGACCTGCTGGGCCCGGCTGCGCAGGGAGTCGCAGGTGCGTTCCAGTTCGGCGACCTTGCCCCCGTCGGGGGCGCCGCCGCTGCGCTCTTCGCGGCCGGCGCTGGCCCGGCGCAGCGTTTCCGTCGTTGTAGCGGGACCGCTACAACGACGCCGTCCAGGTCGGCGATCTCCCGCTTCAGCCGGGCGATCTCCTGGACGGCGTCGTTGTAGCGATCCCGCTCGACCCAGTCTCCGCTCTGGCGGGAGGGAAGCCCCCGCGGGCCCGAGCGGGCGGGAGCCGCAGCCTCCGCGGCGTCAGGGGTCTCCTCAGCCGTTTCCGCGGCGGCCTCGGCCGTATCGGCCTTCTGGGCATCGGCACTGGAGCGATCTTCCCGCGCCGGCTCGTTCTCGATGGCTTCCAGCAGGGAGAACTGCCCGCCGCCGTCCTCGCCCAGTTCCTCGGCGAGCTTCTCGCGGGCGTCGCCGATGCTGTACTCCTCGTCGTGGAGCAGCTGCTTGATGCGCAGGATGATGTCCACATCCTTGCGGCGGTAGACCGGCTGACCCGAGCGCCCCTTCTTCGGCCGCAGCTGGGGGAACTCGCTCTCCCAGAAGCGCAGCACGTAGGGCTGGGTGTCGGTGACCTCGCAGACCTCGCCGAGTTTGTAGGTCGTCTTTCGGGACGCGTTGCTCAAGCCGATACTCCTGGACTGTTCCGCGGAGCGCCGCGTGGACACGCGAGCGCGGTCAACGGCCCCGGCGGGCGTTCCGCGTGGGGCCACGATACCACAGGAAGGCCCTGGGGACGGGCATTTGACGCGCCGCGGCGACCGCGGGGCGGGCGGCCCAAATC
>CAZBZH010000733.1:0-2222 GCA_964496265.1 uncultured Acidobacteriota bacterium
ACTACGAGATGAGCCACCTGCTGCCCCATCTGATGGAGCATCAGGACAAGCGGCTCGAGGTCTACTTCACCCGGGTCTACAACCCGGTCTGGACCAATCCCGACGGCTGCACCTGGATTCAGATGCTGGAAGATCCGGCCCGGGTCGGCTGCCACGTGGCGTTGACGCCGATCTGGAGCGAGACCGCCCAGTGGGCCGACTACGTGCTGCCCATGGGGCTGGGGCCCGAGCGCCACGACCTGATGAGCCAGGAGACCCACGCCGGCACCTGGATCGGATTCCGCCAGCCGGTGCCGCTGCAGTACCGGCGGCTTCAGGGGGAAGAACAGCTCGACCGCACCCTGGGCACCAACCCCGGGCAGGTCTGGGAGGAGGCGGAGTTCTGGATCGACCTGACCTGGAAGATCGATCCCGACGGTTCGATGGGCATTCGCCGCTTCTACGAGTCCAAGCAGGAACCGGGCCGCAAGATCACCCTGGACGAGTACTACGCCGACATCTTCGAGAGCTCGGTGCCCGGCTTGCCCGAGGCGGCAGCGGCCGAGGAGATGAAACCGCTGGAGTACATGCGCCGCTACGGCGCCTTCGCCGCGCCCTACGGCGGCCAGCGCCGTTACGAGCAGGAAGGCTTCCCCACGCCGAGCAAGAAGCTGGAGGTCTACTCGCCGACCCTCGAGGAATGGGGTTGGGAGGAACACTCGGTCCCCGAGTACCAGCGCAGCCACGTGCACTGGCGTGAGCTGGACGAGTCGGCAGGGGAGATGGTGCTGCTGCCCACCTTCCGGCTGCCGACGCTGATCCACACCCGTTCAGGCAACGCCAAGTGGCTGCAGGAGATCAGTCACTCGAACCCGCTGTGGGTCCATCCGGTCGACGCCGAGCGCCTCGGGGTCGAGACCGGCGATCTCTGCCGGGTCAAGACCCGCATCGGCTACTTCGTTCCGCGGGTCTGGGTCACCGAGGGGATTCATCCGGGCATCGTCGCCTGTTCCCACCACGTGGGACGCTGGCGCACCAACGTCGTCGTCGGCGGACAGCGGATGGCGTCTTCACTGGTCGATATCGAACGGGGGAGGGGGACCTTCCGCATCCGCCATCGCCAGGGAGCCGCGCCCTACGCCAGCAACGACCCGGATACGAAGAAGGTCTGGTGGCACGAGGTCGGGGTGAACCAGAACCTGACCTTCGCCGTGCAGACCGATCCGGTCAGCGGCATGCAGTGCTGGCACCAGCGGGTCTTCGTGCTGACCGCCGAGCCCGACGATCGCTACGGCGATGTATTCGTCGACACCCACAAGTCCAGGGAGGCGTTCAGGGATTGGCTGGCCAAGACCCGGCCGGCGCCCGGCCCCGGCGGACTGCGCCGCCCGCTGTGGTTGAAGCGGCCGCTGCATCCCAACCAGGAGCGTTTCTATTTCGGCGATGGGTCGCCGGAGTCCGGCGACTAGCCTGGCGATTCATTCGCGCCGGGTGACGCTCCAGGCGCGCAGGCGGGGCCGGCGGGCGAAGTCCTCGGGGGTCACCTCGGCGGTGATCTCCCGGGCGTCGAGGCCTTCCAGTTCGTCCAGCTCGAAGTCCCGGTAGTTGGTGCTGAACAGGATCTCGCCGCCCCGGTTGAGATGATCCGCCGACATGCGCAGCAGGTTGCGGTGGTCCCGCTGCACATCCAGGTCGCCGTCCATGCCCTTGGACTTGGAGTAGCTCGGCGGTGCCAGGAAGATCCGATCGTAGCCGCCCCGTCGGTCGGTCTGCAGGAAACGGATGGCGTCGCCGCGCAGCAGCGTGTGCTGGTCCCGGTCCTTGAACCCGTTGAGCTCCATGTTCTGGCGGCCCCAGGTCAGGTAGACGTTGGACAGGTCGACGCTGACGCTGTGGCGCGCGCCGCCGCTGGCGGCGGCGACGGTCGCGGCGCAGGTGTAGGCGAACAGGTTGAGGAAGCTGCGGCCCCGGGCCTGCTCGCGAATGCGCTGCCGCAGCAGCCGGTCGTCGAGGAACAGCCCGGTGTCCAGGTAGTCGTGGATGTTGACCACGAAGCGCATCCCGTGTTCCTCGACCTGGCTGAAACGGGAGCGGTCGCCGTAGCGCATCGCCTGGTCGTGGGGGCCCCGTTTGTGGCGGACCCGCAGCACGATCTCCGCCGGGTCGATCTCCAGCACCTCGGCGACCACCTGCACCGCGTCCTTCAGCCGGCGCTTGAGCCCGCCACCGTGGCGCGAGGACTC
>CAZBZH010000733.1:2232-2480 GCA_964496265.1 uncultured Acidobacteriota bacterium
TTCAGCCGGCGATCGGCGGCCGCCGGGTCGACCTTCTTCGGCCGGGAGTACTCCTCGACCCGTACCCCACCGGCGTACCAGTCGACGGAGAGGTTGTAGGTCGGGACATCGGAGTCGTAGATCCGGTAGGCGGTCACGCCGGCGCGCTTGGCCCACTTGCGCCGTTCCCGCAGATTGGCCTCGAGGCGCTTGCGGAAGCCCCGGGCCTCCTCGCCTGCCTTGCGCCAGCCGGGTCCCTTGGACTGGGG
>CAZBZH010000734.1:0-2468 GCA_964496265.1 uncultured Acidobacteriota bacterium
CACTGCACACGCACCAGCGCGCGGCTGTCCATCTGGAGGCGCGCCTGCACCAGATCGACCGTGGGCTCATTCGAATCGGGGTGGGGAATCTCGCCGAGGAACAGCAGCGCCGGTTGCGCCATGGCGTTGAGCAGCATGGTGAAATCGACCCCTTCCGGCTCTTCGACGGGCTTGTGCTCAAACCCTTCGGGCGCCGGCGCCTCCTCCGCAGGGGGAGGCGTCTGGGCCTGCTGCTGCTCTGCGACCTCCGGCGCACCTTCGTCGCCGGAACTCTCTCGCCGCTCTCCGTCGGCAGTGAACGCACGCCGGTCGACCACCTTGATCGGCCGTTTGGCGTCCTCCTCGGAACCCGATCTATCGCTCACGATCAACCTCACCGGCTCGGCTTCGAGCGCTTCGTGCGCCGATGGTACCATTGGCGTTCTCGCGGTTTCAATCACGCCGACCGCACCATCGCCCTACGAGCAGGTGACCTGACCCGGGCCAAACATGCGGTCCGGCTCCGGGTGAGTCAAGGAGCCCCCAGCCATGGATCAGGTCGATAAATTCGAGACTTTGGTCTCGATCATGGACCGATTGCGGGACCCGGAGAGCGGCTGTCCCTGGGATCTGGAGCAGTCCTTCGAGTCCCTCCGCAGCTACCTGCTGGAGGAGTGCTACGAGGTCGCCGACGCCCTGGACCAGGGGGACCTGGGAGAACTCCGGGAGGAGCTGGGCGATCTGCTGTTCCAGATCGTGTTCCTCTCCCGCCTGGCCAAGGAACAGGGCGCCTTCGAGGCTCCCGACGTGGTGCGCGGGATCGCGGAGAAGATGATCCGGCGCCACCCGCACATCTTCGGCGACGAGACCGCCGCGGATTCCGAGGAGGTGCTCCGCAACTGGGAGGAGATCAAGCGCAAGGAGAAGGAGGCGGCGGGCAAGCCCGCCCGGGACTCGATCCTGGCCGGGATCCCGGCATCCCTCCCCTCCCTGATGCGGGCCCAGCGCCTCGGGGTCAAGACCGCCCGGGTGGGCTTCGACTGGCCCGACGCCGCCTCGGTGCTGCGCAAGGTCGACGAGGAGCTGGGAGAGCTGCGGGAGGCGATGGATCAGCAGGACGCCGACGCGGTCGAGGAGGAGCTGGGCGACCTGCTGTTCGCCACGATTCAGCTGGCCCGCCGCTCGGAGATCGATCCCGAGCGTGCGCTCCAACGGGCCAACCGCAAGTTTGAGCAGCGCTTCCGCGCCCTGGAGAGCTCCCTGGCCGACGAGGGCCGCCAGGTTCAGGACTGCGAGTTGGAGGCGCTCGAGGAACGCTGGCAGACGATCAAGCGCTCAACGCCCCGTCGGTGAACTTGCCCAGCTGGCGGAAGCGCTCGTGGCGCTGGGCCGTCAACTCCTCACCGCTCATGGGTTCCAGGCTGCGTAGCTGCTCGTCGATCGCGTCGCCCAGGATCGCCGCCTGCTGCGCCACGTTTACGTGGGCGCCGCCGGGAACCTCGCGGATCACCTCATCGACGATATCGAGGGTGATCAGGTGCTGGGCGGTCAGGCGCATCGCCTCGGCGGCTTCACGGTTCTTGGAGGGGTCGCGCCAGAGAATGGCGGCGCAGCCCTCGGGGCTGATCACCGAGTAGACCGAGTGCTCGAGCATGTTGACCCGGTTGCCCACGCCGATGGCCAGGGCGCCGCCGCTTCCCCCTTCGCCGGTGACGGTCGCGACGACCGGGACGGTCAGCTTGGCCATCTCCCGCAGGTTGAAGGCGATCGCCTCGGCCTGTCCCCGCTCCTCGGCGCCGATGCCCGGGTAGGCGCCCGGCGTGTCGATGAAGCTGATGATCGGCCGGCGGAACTTCTCGGCCATGTTCATGGCGCGCATGGCCTTGCGGTAGCCCTCGGGACGGGGCATGCCGAAGTTGCGGTGGATCTTCTCCTTGGTGTCCCGGCCCTTCTGATGGCCGAGCACCAGCACCGGACGCCCGCGGAAGTCGCCGAAGCCGGCCACGATCGCCGGATCGTCGGCGAACTTGCGGTCCCCGTGAATCTCGACGAAATCCTCGATCATGTGCGCGATGTAGTCGAGGGTGTAGGGGCGTTTGGCGTGACGGGCCAGCAGGGTCTTCTGCCAGGGCGTCAGGTCGGACATGATCCGTTCCCGCAGTTCCCGGAGCTCCTGCTCCAGGCGCTCCCGCTGGTTGCGGGTCGCCGGGTCGTCGCCGGTGTCGGAGAGCGCCTCGATGCGGCGCTCGAGGTCGAGAATCGGTTCCTCGAAACTGTCTTCTTCGAACACATTTCCCCCGCACGGTGATGCCCGCGCCTCAGCCATTGAAGCACTGGAGGGCGCCGGGCTCAAGTGCGGGCGTTGAGCTTCGGCGCCAGGCGGCGCCCGCAGGCCAGGGCGTGGGCCGCCTCGGAGGCGTCATCGGAGGCCCGGCCGTCGAGACGCGCCCGCAGGCCCGCGGCAAGGGCCCGGGCGATCCAGGGGCCCG
>CAZBZH010000735.1:0-2467 GCA_964496265.1 uncultured Acidobacteriota bacterium
GGCTAGCGGCTGCGGAGGTCCATCAGGACGGTCTTGACGACGGCCTTGAGGGTTTCGAACACGCCGACGCCCTTGGGCGCGATCGCCTCGAACACCTGCTCGTCCCGGAACTGCAGCGCCTTGGTCAACTCTTCGGCGGGCATCGCGCCGGGAAGATCCCGTTTGTTGAGCTGCAGCACGTAGGGGATCTTCAACGGGTCGAAGCCGTTCTCGACCAGGTTTTCCTTCAGGTTCTCGAGGGACTCCAGGTTGGCGTCATAGCGCGCTTCCTGGGAATCGGCGACGAACACCAGGCCGTCGGCGCCCTTGAGAATCAGCTTGCGCGAGGCGTCGTAGAACACCTGCCCGGGCACCGTGTAGAGGTGGAAGCGGGTGCGGAAGCCGCGAATGCTCCCCAGTTCCAGCGGCATGAAGTCGAAGAACAGCGTGCGTTCGGACTCGGTAGCGAGCGAGATCAGCTTGCCCTTGGAGTCGTTCTGCGTCTTCTCGTAGATGTACTGGATGTTGGTGGTCTTACCACCCAACCCCGGGCCGTAGTAGACGATCTTGCAGTTGATCTCGCGGGCGGCGTAGTTGATGAAGGTCATCTTGTTCCGGCCGCCTCAGCTGAAGAGCGCGTCGATGTCTTCGTCGGTAATCTCGGCGAAGGGGGAGACGCCACCCGCCGCCGGCGTGCGCTCTGCGGCGACACGTTCGGCGATCTCTTCGAGGATCGGGGTCAGTTCGGCGGTGGCCTTCTTGACCCGCAGCCGGACCAGACCCAGCGAGGAGCGCTCGTCGAAGCGCACCAGCAGCACGGTCTTGCCGCCGACCACGTTGATGTGCAGGTTGTCCCGCTCACCTTCGTGGAACAGGATCGAGAACTCCCGCTCGCCGATCAATTGAGCCAGGCCGTCGGTGGCGGCCACGTTGCCGGCGGTCAGCGAGGCCAGCGAGGTCGGGTCGACCCCGTCGAGCTCGCCGGAGCGGGCCAGTTGCTGACCGTTCTTGTCGATCAGGAACGTCAGCTTGGCGTTGGATTCCTGCCGCAGCCGGTCGAGGATCTGCACGAACCGGGCGTGGTCTTGTTCCAGGATTACCAGGTCGGGCGAAGCCATCGGTTGCGGGCAGCCTCCAGTGTTCTCGAGCCGAATACGCGCGTGTTTCCGGCCGGCCGGGGACGGGGTCCCTGCCCGAGCGGGTCGCTAATGTAACGCCCTGGCTCGCCGGGGGGCAAGTTGTCCCGAAACGGGCAAAAATTGCCGGTTTCCGGGCTTCCGGCCGAGGGTCAGTACTCGCGCCGGCCCTCGAAGGCGCGTTGGAGGGTCAGATCGTCGGTGAACTCCAGGTCTCCACCGGCGGGGAGCCCCTGGGCCAGGCGGGAGACCTTCACCCCGGTCGGCTGGAGCATCCGGGCCAGATAGACCGCCGTGGCCTCCCCCTCGACGTTGGGGTTGGTCGCCAGGATCACCTCGCTCAACTCTTCCCGGCCGGCCCGGTCCAGCAGCTCCTGGGCGCGGATATCCCCCGGGCCGATGTCCCGCAGCGGGGAAAGGGCTCCTCCCAGCACATGGTAGAGCCCCCGGTAGGAGCCGGTTCGCTCGAAGGCGACCAGGTTGACCGCCTCCTCGACCACGCAGATCACGCTGCGGTCCCGGCGGGCGTCCTCGCAGACCGGGCAGCGCTCTTCCTCGGCGTAGTTGAAGCACTCCTCGCAGACCTTGATCCGGTCCTTGAGGTCGAGGAGCGCCTGGGCCAGGTCGCGGACCTCGTCGGCCGGCGCCTGGAGCAGGTGGAACGCCAGCCGCTGGGCGGTCTTGCGCCCGACGCTGGGCAGCTTGCCCAGCTCGGCGATGACCCGTTCCAGCGGGGCGGCCAGCAGGCTCACGGTGAACTAGCCCAGGCCGGGGATGTTCATGCCGCCGGTCATGCCCTGGGTCAGCTCGGCCAGCTTCTCGTCGACCTTGCGGCCGCACTCGTTGACCGCCGCGACCACGAGATCTTCCATCATCTCGGGATCGTCGGGGGTGATCGCGTCCTCGGTCAGCTTGACCGAGAGCAGTTCCTTCTTGCCGTTCATCCGGGCGGTGACCACGCCGCCGCCGGCGGTGGCCTCGACTTCCAGCGCGTCCATCTCCGCCTGGAGCTTGGTCTGCATCTTCTGGAAGTTCTTCATCATCTTGCCGATGTTCATTCGCTCTCCTCCGGTGCGTCCTGGATTGAGTCGTTCCCGGGAACGGCCAATTCCAGCGGCTTGATCTCGACGATCTGGGCTCCGAACTCGTGGAGCAGTTTGGCGACCCCGGGATCCTTGCGGGCCATCTCGATCAGCTTACGCCGATCGGGAGCGTCGCCGCGGCCATCCCGCGGTGCCGGCGCAGCCGCCGCCCGCTCCTCGGCGGCATCGGCGGTGGCGGCCACCACCGCGATCTACACCCGCTGCGGCCGCTCGCCGCCGGTCAACGGGGCGGCGCATTCGGCCAGCAGG
>CAZBZH010000736.1:0-2458 GCA_964496265.1 uncultured Acidobacteriota bacterium
TTTTCCGTCCCGGGCCTTCTTCCAGTGCTTGCCGTCCAGGTCGATGGCCTCGCGCATGCCCGCCAGCGCCTCCTTGGCCGGCCGCCACATCCCGGCGCCGAGGAACACGCCGCTGTCGGCAATGTGGACGTAGAGCCCCGGTGCGTGCACATCCTTGCCCGCCTCGTGGCGGAACTGGATACCGACGTTGGTCTTGTAGGGCGTCTTGTCCTTGCTGAAGCGCACGTCCCGGTAGACCCGCATCAGCGATCCCCCGACCTTGCGATCCGCGGCCACCAGATGCGGTGAGATCTTGTCCAGCCGGGCGCCGACCAACCGGATCAGCTGCAGCGCCGGCTCGCGGATCTCCGCCTCGTAGCGGTCCTTGTTGTCCTCGAACCAGGGCTTGTTGTTGTTGGCCTCGAGTTCGCGCAGGAAACGCAGGGCTCCGGGCCCGAAGGGGTTGGGGTCTCGCGCCATTTCAATCTCCGACGGATGCAGGAATCGCCCGGCCCGCTGCAGGGAAGTGCTCCGCGCCGTCGATATTGTCCTGTGTGAACGAGGAGAAGCCAAGCCGGGGAAACTTCCCGGCTCCGAATCTTCTCTTCCGGGTATGGCCCTCATTGGCCCGGGAGGTACGCATCATGATTCGAATCCGGTCGCTCAAGAAGATCATCCACCAGGCGGTCGATTCCGGCTTCAAGGATGCCCTGAACAGCGAGACCCGCCCGGAACCAACCAAGCCGGGTCCGCGCAAGGACGACAAGACGCCGGTGCCCGGCCCGCTGGATCTCGCCGGCGAGACCAGCTAGTTCCCGTCCGGCTCTACGGCTCGAGGGCTTCGATACGCGACGCCATCTCGTCGCGCTGGGGTTCGAGCCCCGCCTGCGCAAAGATCGACTCCGCTTCCCGCAGCGCGGCGATGGCCTCGTTGCGCCGGCCCGCCAATTCCAACGACCTGGCATAGCGCGCGAACACCGGGCCGATCAGTCCGGGAGACCGGTCGAGCACGGTCCGGGAGTCGATGACTCCTCGATGCAGTGCCAGGGCTTCGGCTGTCTGGCCGGTGAGGCCGAGGGTCGCCGCGTACATGCTCTGGGCGATGAGGGTGCGCACCGCGTCCGGCCCCATCGTTTCGATCCGGCCTTCGTAGGCCTCACGCAGGTGGGGCAGCGCCTCATCGTAGCGCTTGAGTTCGTAGAGCCCCCGTCCCAGGCTGTAGACCGATACCAGGGTCGTGCGGTTCCGCGCGCCCATCTTGCGGGTCTTCGCCTCGATCAGGCGCCGGTGAATCTCTAGGGCCTCCTCCCGCCGGCCGCAACGGGCTTCGCTCAGGGCCAGGTTCCCCAGCAGCGTCCAGGTGCGGCGATGGTCTTCACCGAACTTCTCCTCGAATCTCGGGAGCAACTCGCGGAAGCGGTCCCGCGCCTCTTCGTAGTTGGCCGCCTTGAACTGGGAGGTGGCCAGGTTGGCGCCGAGGGTCAGGGTGTGCGCGTGACCCTCTCCCAGCACCTCTTCGTGAAGCTCGTACGCTTCGGTGGCGAGACGCAGAGATTCTTGGGTCTCTCCGAGCCCGGATAGGGCGACCGCGAGGTCGCTGAGCACGACGATCGTTTCCTCGTGTTTCGGTCCGAGTTCGGCGCGCGCGTCCTCCAGCAGCGGACGCAGCATGGCCACGGATTCGTCGTACTGCTGATCCCGGCTGTAGGTGATGACCAGTTGGCGTTCGCAGGAGATGCGCTCGACCGGTTCGATATCGACGTCGCGCATCTTTTCGACGACGGCCGCCATGGTCTCCCGGGCAGCGTCCATCTCTCCGACCATGATACGCAGTGCTCCGGCGTCGCATTCCGCTTTCAGCGTTGAAGGAGCCCGCTCGCCCAGCTCGGAACGATAGATCTCCACCGCCTGGTCCAGGTGTTCCCGGGCGCGATCCGGTTGGGACAGCTTGGCGTGGGCGAAACCCACCGTGTGGTGGATCGAGGCCCGGGTCAGCGGCGCGTCGGGGAAGCGATCATCGATCATTCCCTTGGCCCGGTCGAGCAGGTCGGCGACCTTGACGTCGCGCCCTTCCATCTCGGGAACCGTCGCGGTCAGCAGGTCGTCATTGAGGAAGTCCGCGGTGGCCTGGGCGATCTCCGCCTGTTGGCGGGCTTCCTTCTCCGCCGCCCGAGCCTTGACGAAGCCGACGGCGATGCCGGCGAAGGCGACCACGCTGGCGGCGGCGAGCAGCGAGGCCACCGCGACCGTCAGTCGGTGACGACGCATCCACTTGCCGACCCGGTAGGCGGTGCTGGGCGGGCCGGCCAGGATCGGTTCGTCGTCCAGGTAGCGCCGCAACTCCTCGGCCAGATCACCGGGGGAGCCGTAGCGGCGGTCCTTGTCCTTCTCCAGCGCCCGCATCACGATCCAATCCAGCTCGCCCCGTAGTTGCTTGGTCAGGGCGGTCTGGTTGGTGCTGCGGTTGGCGGCGGTGATC
>CAZBZH010000737.1:0-2458 GCA_964496265.1 uncultured Acidobacteriota bacterium
CTCCGCTCGCCGCGCCCGTCGGGGAAGGTGATCGCCCCCGGTTCCTTGTCGGCGCACTGGTTGCCCGGCCGGGCCACGCACTCGATGCCGGTCTCGGGGTAGATCAGGTTGCGCACCACCCGGTCGCAGGCGATGGTCGCCATGTTCATGCCCATGGCGTCGCCGGTGGCGAAGCGGAAGCGCAGGTAGACCGTCGAGCCCATGATCGTCGGGCGAATTTCCTTCAGCTTGCAGAAGCGGCTGGTGCCCTCGGCGACCTCGCGAATGCGGTCATGGTTGGCCTCGACCCAGGTGACGAAGTCCTCGCTCTCGGCGATCCCACCGGTGCGGAACACCGGAGCGCGGGTCATGCCCACGTCTTCGACCCGGGAGACCACGCCGCCGGCGGCGCGGATCGCCGAGCAGCCGCGGTTGATGCTGGCCAGCAGCGCGCCCTCGGTGGTGGCCAGGGGCACGTAGATGCTCTGGTCGCGGTCCCGGCCGCGGACCCGCAGGGGCCCGGTGACGCCCAGGGGAATCTGGGCCACGCCGACGAAGTTCTCGCAGTGGCGTCCCGAAGCGCGCTCGGTATCGAGGGAGTGGGTGCCGACGTGCTTCAACGTCTCGCCGGAGATCTCCTCGAGGAACTGACGGCGGATCTCGGCCCGTTCGGCGGCCGAGAGATACTTGGGCAGGGCGTGGAGCCGCATCTCTCCGCGGACCACCGCTTGCACCAACTTGTCGAGACCATCCCTGTTGCTGACGGCGATTTTCATCGATTCACCTCACTCCAGGAACGCACCTCGACCTGTTTCAGTTCCGTCACGTTTCGCGCGCCGCAGCAGAACATCGAGATCTTGAGCTCCCGGACGGTCTGCTCGATCTTCTCCACCACCTTCTCGGTAGATTCGTTGGCGGCCAGCAGGAACTGATAGGCCATGCCGACCAGGTCGGCGCCCAGGGCGATGGACTTGGCGGCGTCGATGCCGGTGCGCAGGCCACCGCTGCCGATGACGGTCATGCCGTCGATGGCGGCCAACTCACGGATCGAGCGGGTGGTCGGCACCCCCCAGTTGGCGAACAGATCGCCGATGGCGATGTCCTCGGCCCGGTGCCCCTCGATGCGGGACCAGCTGGTGCCTCCGAGTCCGGCGGTATCGATCATGCGGATGCCGGCGTCATGGAGCCGCCGGGCGGTCTTGCCCGAGATGCCGCAGCCGATCTCCTTGATGATGATCGGGACTTCGAGCTGGGCGGCGATCTCGCCGATGCGCTCGACCAGCCCCTTGAAGTTGCACTGTCCCTCGGGCTGGATCGCTTCCTGCAGCACGTTGAGGTGCAGGTAGAGCGCGTCCGCCTCAATCATCTCCACGGCGCGGCGGCATTCCTCGATGCCGAAGCCGTAGTTGAATTGCACGGCGCCCAGGTTGCCCAGCAGCGGCACGTTGGGAGCCAGGGGACGGATGCGGAAGCTCTCCTCGGTCGATGCATCCTCCAGCGCCTTGCGCTGGGAGCCGACGCCGCAGGCCACGCCGCACTGCTCGGCGGCGGCGGCCAGGTTGCGATTGATCCGGGTCGCCTCGCCGGTGCCGCCGGTCATGCAGGAGATCAGCAGGGGAGCCGAGAGCGTGCGACCCAGGAACTCGACCGAGGTATCCACCTCGGCGAGGTCGATCTCGGGCAGCGCTTCGTGCTCGAGATAGATCTCGTCGAAAAACTTGCGCTCAAGCTGGTTCTTCGGGTCGAGGGCCAGCTCGATGTGTTCGGCCTTGCGATCGCGTTCTTCCATGGTGTCCACGGGCTTCACGATGTTCTCCGTCACTCCCGCCGGCCACGGCCGGCAATTACCGATTCTGCTCGCCTCGTTCCAACCACTCGACGGCGAAGTCCGCCAGCCGATGCGAGGCCTCGGCGACCCGCCGCCGCAGGCGCAGCATCTCGCCGATCCGTCCCGGCCGCAGCAGCGCCTGCCGCACCACCGCGCCCCGCCGTACCCGGCCGTCGGCGTCGGAGCAGGCTGCCGGATCGAAGGGCAGCGCCTCCTCGGCGCCGTCGCTGACGACCCGGGCGACCAGGATCTCGGCTCCGGCCGCCGCGGCTTCCCGGGCCAGGGTCGCCGACTCGATGTCGACCACCGCCGGCTCGGCATGGGCGCCCAGAACCCGTCGTTTTTCGCTCGCCGTGGCCAGCACGCGCCGGACCGAAACCACGGTCCCGGCCCGGACACCCGAGCAGCCTAGCGCACGCTGTACCAGGGCGCGATTCGGCCCGGGGAGCGCCTCCTGATCATCGTACAGGTTCTCGGCCACGATCAGGGTGCCGGGGCGTAATCCGGGCGAAAGCCCGCCGGCGACCCCCAGCACCGCGACCACTGCGTCGGGCCAGCAAGCCAGGGCCGCCCGCAGGCCGGCGGCCGCCCGGTCGCGTCCGTCTCCGGTTACCGCCAGCAGGGCCGGATGGCCGGAGATCGCGCACTCGG
>CAZBZH010000738.1:0-2458 GCA_964496265.1 uncultured Acidobacteriota bacterium
CGAGGGACTGGAACGCCGCGCCGGCCTGCTGACCCTCTGGATCGACGCGCCGAAAGGCAAGGTCTGGCTCGAGCTGCCGGCGGCGGGGGAAGGGGGCGAGATCGGCCGCTACCTCCACGTCGAGGGGCTGGTCGCGGGGCTTGGATCCAACCCGGTGGGGCTCGATCGCGGACAACTCGGCCCGACCCGGCTGGTTCGTTTCCGCCGGCTCGGCGGCAAGGTGCTGCTGGAACAGCTCAACACCGGATACCGGGCACAGAGCGACGATCTCCGTGAGCGTCGGGCGGTCGCCGAATCCTTCGCCACCTCGGTGCTCTGGGCCGGCAGCGTCGCCGCCGAGGCCGGGGACGGGCGCATGTTGCTCGACCTCGACGGTTTCCTGCTCCAGGATGCCCACGGGGTCGCCGGAACGCTCGAGCGCACCGAGCAGGGGAGCTACAGTCTCGATCCCGGACGGAGCGCCATCGACCCCCAGGCCTGCCTCGCGTTTCCCGACAACATCGAACTCGAAGCGGTGCTGACCTACGGCGGCAGGGCCAAGGGCTCTCACGTCCGCTCGGTCACGCCGACCCCCGACGCGGTCACCCTGGTTCAGCATCACTCCTTCATCCGTTTGCCCGGCGCCGGCTACACGCCCCGCAGGTTCGATCCCCGGGCGGGTTCCTTCTCGATCCGCTTCGCCGACTACTCGGCGCCGCTGGACGCGCCGCTACGGCAACGCTGGATCGTGCGCCACCGGCTGGAGAAGACCCACCCCGAGCGCGCCCGTTCCAGGGTCAAGGAACCGATCGTGTTCTACGTCGACTCGGGCACGCCGGAGCCGGTGCGCACGGCGCTGGTGGAGGGAGCCTCCTGGTGGGCCGATGCCTTCGATGCTGCCGGTTTGATCGACGCCTTCAAGGTGGAGTTGCTGCCCGACGGCGCGCATCCCCTCGACGTGCGCTACAACGTGATTCAGTGGGTGCATCGCTCGACCCGGGGATGGTCCTACGGCGGAGGGGTGATCGATCCCCGCACCGGCGAGATGATCAAGGGGCACGTCAACCTGGGCTCCCTGCGGGTGCGCCAGGACCGGCTGCTGTTCGAAGGGCTGGTCGGTACCGGCGCCACCGGCAGCGGAGGGCCGCAAGATCCGGTCGAGGTGGCGCTGGCGCGGATCCGTCAGCTCTCGGCTCACGAGGTCGGTCACGCCCTGGGGTTCTCCCACAACTTCGCCGCCAGCACCTACGGCCGCGCGTCGGTGATGGATTACCCGGCGCCGAAGATCGCGATTCGTGAAGACGGCAGCTTCGATCTGTCCGGCGCGTACGGCGTCGGTATCGGTGAGTGGGACAAGCAGGCGGCGCGCTATGCCTACAGCCAGTTCGCTCCCGGCGCCGATGAAGAGGCCGAACTGGCACGCATCGTCGCCGAGGGGTTGGAGCAGGGGATGCTGTTCCTCACCGACGCCGACGCCCGGCCCCTGGGGGGCGCCAACCCCCGGGCGGCGCTGTGGGACAACGGCGACGATCCGGTTGCCGAGCTGGCCCATACGCTGCGGGTGCGTCGGCTGGCGCTGGACCGTTTCGGCGCGGACCGGATCGCGGACGGCCAACCGCTGGCGTTGTTGCAGGAGGTGCTGGCGCCGGTCTACTTCCACCACCGCTTCCAGCTCGAGGGCACGGTCAAGTTGATCGGCGGCTTCGATCACGCGCACGCCGTGCGGGGGGACGGGCAGCCGGGAGCCCGCGCGGTTTCCCCTGCGGTGCAGCGGCAGGCGCTGGAACAGGTGCTGCGGCTGCTGGATCCGGCGGAGCTGGATCTGAATGATGCGACCCTGGCGTTGTTGCTGCCCCGTCCGCCGGGACACGGTCCCAACCGGGAACTCTTTCGCGGGATGGCGGCGCCTGCTTTCGATCCGATCGCGGCGGCGGAGTCGGCGGCGTCCCATGCGCTGGCCGCGCTGCTGGAGCCGGCCCGTTGTCGCCGTCTGGTGGACAGTCACCGACGGGACAGCGCGCGGCTCGGTCTCGACGAACTGCTCGGAGCGATCCAGCAGAGCGCATTCGGGTCCGGCGGCGCGGGAGAAGGGCTGCGCCGGGTGGAGCTTCGTCGCGCGGTCCAGCGGCGGGTCGTCGACGCCTTGATCGCGCTCAGCCTCGACCCGCGGGCGGGCGGGGACGTCGCGGGCCGGGCCGAGGCGGCCATCGCGTCCATCGGCGGCGCCCTCGGTAGTCTGGAGGTGGCGGCCCTGCGCAAGCCCGATAGCGACGGCGGTGCCCGGGCCCACCGGCTCTGGCTGGCCTCGCGCATCCGGCGGCACCTGGAACGGGATGCCGGGTTCCGCACCGCGGCCCGGCCGGCTGCCGACCTGCCGCCCGGCTCGCCGATCGGCGCCGAGCGGGGCTGCGGGTTCGACCATCATCCGGGAGCCGCAACTGGCGCTCGCTGACGGCCCGGGTTACGCTCGCCGCGGAGG
>CAZBZH010000739.1:0-2450 GCA_964496265.1 uncultured Acidobacteriota bacterium
CCTTACCCTGAGGCCGGCGCGCGGCCTGACGGGGTGCGTCGTCGGCGAAGTTGGCGGCGGTCACCGTGCGCGCCTCGCGGCTCGGCGTCTCGTCCTTGGCCTCTTCGGTGAACCCGGTGTTGGTCACCCGGCGGGTCGGCGCGGTGCGCTTCTGCCGGGGGGCATCGTCGGCGAAGTTGGCGCTGGCCACGATGCGGCGGTCGCCGTCCGCGCTGGGACGGGCCGCGCTCTTGACCTCGAAGCCGCCCAGGTTGGCCTGGCGTGCCGGCTTCGGCGCCTCCCGTTTGGCCTCGGCCATGGCGAAGGAGCCGGTCTCGGTGCGACGGGGCTCGCGCCGGGGCGCGGGCTTGGCGTCGGGCTGCTCGAACAGGTTGGTCTTGACCTTCCGCTTCGGCGGCTCCGGCTTCTTGGCCACGACCGGCTCGGGCTTCGGTTCCGGCCTGGGTTCGGGCCGGCGCACCGGCTCGGGGACGATCGGCTCCGGTTCGGGCTCCGGCTCGACGATCGGTTCCGGCTCCTCGAGCACCTCCGGCTCAGGTTCCGGTTCGGGCTCGGGAATCGGCTCCGGTTCGGGCTCCGGCTCCTGAAGCTCGGCGACGAGCTCCGGCTCCAGCTCCGACTCGGGGTAGAACACGACCTCCACCGGCTCCGGCTTCTCGTGCTGCGGGAACAGGCGGGCAGGCAACACCAGCAGCAGGGCGATCACGAAAATGTGAATGCCGATGCTGATCGCAATGGTGGATAGACGCGACGACGCATCGGCAGGAGTTACACGTTCGTGTACTTCCGGTTGCGTTTTCGTAGCCAAGCTTCGAACGCCTCGCGATACCGGCCAGGCCGGAAACCAGCGGTTTTCCCTCGGAGTCCTGGACTCCACGGCCGCCCCCCCGCACCACGCGGGTCGTCGACGGCTATTTGGTTTGCAGGAAGCACGCCATCCTCCTTCGCGCCGGACGGCGCTACGGAGGACAGGTCCTCTTCGCGCGGCGGCGCTACGGAGGACAGGTCCTCCCTTCCACACCAGCGGCGCTACGGAGGACGGGCCCTGCCTTCTTTTCGAATCAAAGAGACCGATGGGGAACATCAGGACCGGAGGTGGGACCGGTCAAGAGATCGCGGGGAAAACTGGGATTGGAGGAATTATCGACTCGGTAAGGCCAACCGGGTGCCGCCTCTCAGCGCTGCTGGAACCAGTGCAGCGCCTGTTCCCACAGGCGCTCTCCCTCGGGGCGGAAGAAGCCGACGTGGCCGATGCGCTTCATCCCCACATCGCCGGGGCCGACGTGGCGACGCTCCACCTCGCAGGCGCTGTAGCCGGACATCATCTCGTCGACGGCGCGGCGGGTGCCCCAGGCGTCATCGGCGAAGCTGTAGGCCAGGATCGGCGAGGTGAAGCGCTGGTAGTTGTGAAGCGGCAGGGTCGCGTCGTCGAACAGGTAACGGCGGCTGCGGCACCAGGAAGACCACTCCCGAGCCACCCCCAGGGGCAGGTCCTCACCGGAACCGAACAGGCGCCAGGGCAGGTAGCCGTAGATCGCCGTAAGCAGCGGGAACAACACGTACATGTAGAACCAGACCTTCTGTTTCTCCGAACCGCCCTGCACCCCCCAGTACCCGCTCTGGGCCGAGACGCCGACCATGCCGGCAACCGCCGAGGTGTTCTCGATCAACCCGGGAAGCTGTCCGCCGATGCTGTGGCCCAGCACGAAGGTCTTGCGAGGCGCGTAGGTCGCCTGGACCCACTCCAGGGCACCACGCATGTCCTGGAGCCCCCAGTCGCGGGCGCGGGCCTCGAACCCGCGCAGGCGCCTCGGCCCCGAATCGCCGATCCCGCGGTAGTCGTAGGTCACGACTTGATAGCCGCGCTCGGCGAACCAGGCGGCACAGTGCCGGTAGAAACGGCGCGGCACTCCGGTGGCGGAGTTGATCACCAGGGCATCGGGACCGCCCTTCTCGAACACCGTCGCGGCGAGCTTGAATCCGTCGCTGGCAGGCATCTCGACGTCGCGCATCCCTTGCGTTTAGCCCGGTTCACCCGGACAAGGCAAGGACTTTGGCGCGAACGGCGTTCAATCGTTGGGAGGAGTTTCGGCGTGGCGTTTGCGCAGGGAGAGATCGGGCGCCGCCTGCTCCGCGGCGCGGTCGGCGGAGGTCTCGTTGCAGTGAGGGTCGCCGTTCACGGCCGGGTCGGCCCTGGGCGCGGTGACCCGGCGACGCAGCCCGCCGCCCCGGGTGAAGGCAACCGCTTCGGAGGCATCCCGGCAGGTCGCCTCGGCGGCCGGGATGGGCGGAACGGAAAAGGTGTCGTCGTCGGCAGGCGGCTTCGCCTCGCCGGACCGGGGCGAGGCACAGGCCAGGGCCAGCAGCGAGCCGGCCAGGACCGCTCCGCCAAACCAAAGCTTTCGCCCACGAACTCTCAGTAGAGCCCCCCGGGCGGAAATCGCCCTTCA
>CAZBZH010000740.1:0-2449 GCA_964496265.1 uncultured Acidobacteriota bacterium
ACATCACCCGCCCGGGGACCAACGCGGCCTTTCAGCGGGTCGACGAACGGATTGCCGGCCGCAAGCCCGCCTCCCTCGGTTTCGCCGATGCGGCGGCGATGCCGCTGACCAGCATCACCGCCTGGGAGATCCTGTTCGACAGTCTCGGGCTGCGGGAAGGTGAGGGAGAGGGTGAATCGTTGCTGGTCGTCGGCGGTGCCGGCGGCGTCGGCTCGATCCTGATCCAACTGGCGAAGAAGCTCACCGGGCTCCAGGTGATCGCCACGGCGTCTCGCCCCGATACCCGCGCCTGGGTCGAGAAGATGGGTGCCGATCACGTGATCAACCATCGCAATCCCCTGGACCAGGAGATCAAGGCGCTGGGTGTCGCACCGCGCTATGTCGCGTCGCTGACCCACACCGACCGGCACTTCGGCGCTATCGTCGAACTGATCAAGCCTCGCGGACACATCGCGCTGATCGACGACCCCGGCGAACTGGATATCGCCTCGATCAAGCTCAAGGCGCTCTCGTTCAGCTGGGAGTTCATGTTCACCCGCTCGATGTTCCAGACCGGCGACATCGAGGTGCAGCACCGTTTGCTGAACCGGGTTGCGGAGATGCTCGACGAGGGGACGTTGATCTCGACGAGCAACAAGCACCTGGGCACGATGAGCGTCGACAGCCTGCGCGCCGCTCACGAATTCCAGGAGAGCGGGACCGCGATCGGCAAGACCGTGCTCGACGGATTCGAGAGCTAGAGGGAGCGGGACGATGGCCAAGACGATTCTGATCACCGGGGCGACCGACGGTATCGGGCTGGAGACGGCGCGGAAGCTGGCGGTCGACGGGCACCGGCTGCTGCTGCACGGGCGCAACCCGGACAAACTGGAAGCAGCGCGAGTCGAGATCTCCGCGCTCTCCCAACGCGATGCGGTCGAGACCTTCATCGCCGACCTGTCGCGGATGGCCGACGTGGTGGCGTTCGCCGATGCGGTTGCCGCCCGCGGCCAGGACCTCGACGTGTTGATCAACAACGCCGGAGTGTTCGCGACCCCGCACACCCGCACCGCCGACGGTCTCGACGTCCGTTTCGCCGTCAACACCTTTGCACCCTACCTGCTGGCCCAGCGGCTACGGCCGTTGATCGGCTCGGAGGGGCGCGTGGTGAACCTGTCGTCGGCGGCGCAGGCGCCGGTGGATCTGGCGGCCCTGGCCGGCGAGGGGCAACTGAACGACGGACAGGCCTACGCTCAGAGCAAGCTGGCGCTCACCATGTGGAACCGGGCCCTGGCCGCGTCCTGGCCCGGCGGGCCGGCGATGATCGCGGTCAATCCCGGATCGTTCCTCGGCAGCAAGATGGTCAAGGAGGCCTACGGCGTGGCCGGCGGCGATCTGGGAATCGGTGCCGGCATTCTCTGCCGGGCGGCGCTGGATGACTTCTTTGCCGAGGCCAGCGGGAGCTACTTTGACAACGACGCCGGCGAGTTCGCCGATCCGCACCCCGACGCGCTGGACGCCGGGCGAGTGGCCGGGCTGGTCGAGGCGATCGACGCGGTTCTGGGTCGGATCCTCGGGTAGGCCGGGTCAGGCCGGCGACGGATTCCAGCGGCCGCGGGGCAAATCCATGTGGATCTTGGAGACGTCGCGGTCCGCCAACCGCACGGCCGCCGGCTCCTCGCCCCAGGATTCGAACCCCAACGATTCGTAGAGCCGCAGCGCCGGCTCGTTACCCCCGGTCACCGTCAACTGCACCGTATCGATCTGATCCCGCGCGAAGGCGTGGCGTAGCGCTTCCTCGGAGAGGGACCGGGCCAGGCCTCGCCCCCGTGCCTCGGGGATGACGTAGACGGCGATCAGCATCGCCTTGTGCCGCACCTTGATCCGCTCCTCGAAGCGGCAGCCGCAGGTGCCGAGCACGTTCTCCCCCTCGACGGCACAGAACATGGCGACAAGGGGGTTGTCCAACCGCTCGCGCGTCCACTCGGCGTCGCTCCGGGCCACCTCCTCCTCGTAGGAGGACTGGAAGGCGTGAGGCTCCTCCCGCAAGGCGCGCAGCCGCACCTCGCGGTAGGCGTTGAAGAACTCCGGGCTAAGCCGTTCGATGCGCATCGGTCCCTCGCCAAAGCCGGCCATTCGGCGTCCGTTCCAATCTAGGGCCAGTCCGAAGGCGCGTCTCGCAGGCCCGGCCTTGACAGCATCGTGGAGTCATCGTATTGTGACCGGTGAGTCACATGACCGGTGAGTCACATTCGCTCGATCGGTGAGGCCCATGCCCAAGCAGACCTTCCTCAATCTGGACGAAGCCAAGCGCGGCCGCCTGATGGCCGCGGCCCGGGAGGAGTTCGCCTCCCACGAATACGCCGAGGCCAAGCTCGACCGCATCGCGGCTGCGGCCGGGGTGCCCAAGGGTTCGCTCTACCAGTACTTCGAGGGCAAGGACGCGGTGGTCGAGGCGATCTTCCTGGCG
>CAZBZH010000741.1:0-2447 GCA_964496265.1 uncultured Acidobacteriota bacterium
ACCTGCCCTACGGGCTGGCCTTCGGTTCGGACCCCAACGACCCGTCGGCCCAGTGCGACGGAAGCGAGGCCGACAGCGTCACCGTGACCGCGTCGACGCCGGTGCCCCACTTCCAGCCGGTGCCCACCGCCGACTTCACCCTGGCTCCTGACGGGGTGCCCGGGCCGATCGTGCCGGTGGACTTCACCCAGTTCGAGTTCGAGCCCAACAGCCTGGGGCTGCAGCCCTACACCTACGACGTGTCCAAGTTCGAACTACAGCCCTGGAGCGGTGGCCCGGCGGAATGCGACGTGTTCCCCTGCGACGGCTTCCCGCCGCCGACCCAGCCGCTGGGCCGCTACGACGCCATCGGCGAGATCGATATTCCCTGGTTCGGTTCGACCGACGGAGACACCGTGGTGCGCCGCACCGACGTGGTCGCCGCGACCTACCAGGTCGACGTCCACGAGCCCGGCTTCCCCGACGATCCCAACAAGTCCTCGATCCTGGCCTCGCGCAAGATGGCCAACGGCACCATCGATCTGAAGTACCGGCTGGACTACTTCCGTCCCGACGGCACCAAGGACCCGGGCGACGGCGACAACGAGAACGGCGTCGGCGTGTTCCTCGGCTATGCCGACCAGGGGGCCGGCCAGCGCTCGGTGCAGCTCGGTTCGGTTCCCGTGGCTTCGGGGATCCAGACCCGCCACGGGGTGACCCGCTCCGATCTCGGCGCCGGCAGCGTGCTGCGGCTGTGGGACGCGATCCTGCCCGCCGACCGGGGCGAGCTGGACACCATCGTTCCGCCGTCGTTGTTGAACCCCTTCGCCGGTGCCTACAACGGGGCCATCGCCAAGCTCGGGGGCGCCCTGCCCGAACCCCAGTCGCTGACCACGGCGCTGCATGACAGCGGCGCGTTGGCCGATCTGGCCGGGCATCCCGATCTGCAGAGTTCCTTCGCCGTGGCGGCGCCCGGAATCAACGCATCGAACATGACCGGTCACCTGGATCTGTCCGCCGACGGCGCGGACATGGCCTTCCTCGACGCCACCCTCGACACCGGCGGCCAGTTCTTCGGCCTGGATCGCTCGACCCTCTCGATCGATCGTCACGTCAAGGACACGGCCAACGGCGCGCTGCAGCCGATCCAGGAGTTCAGCCGCCGCCAGGTCGCGGGGGCGATGTCGATGCCCGCGGAACAGAGCATCGACTTCCCCAGCGTGCCCGGCATGCAGTGGGATTTCGACTTCGACGTCAGCGGCAGCCCGCCCAGCTTCACCTTCAACAGCCTCACCGGGTCTCTCGACCTGACCAAGGGCGGCCTCTCGGGCATCGGCTTCGACAAGGCGGGGTTGACCCTCAAGTACTGGGCGGACGGCGACTGGTACTTCGACGCCGGGCTGAAGCTCAAGTTCAACGGCTACGGCGCCCACGGAGACATCCTGCTGGGCAACTGCAAGACGATGGAGCCGCTGCAGGCGCTGGACCCCACCGTCGGCAACTTCCTCAACAACCTCAACTCGTTCCAGGGGGGCTACGCCCGCCTGGGAGTCCAGGGCAACATCTTCGACCTCGGCTGCGTGCTGCGCGTCAGCGCCGGCATGGAAGTCGGCGGTTGGTACATCTCCAACAACTTCGGCGGCAAGGTGCGTGGCTGGGTTTCCGGCAAGGGCGCCTGCCTGGTCTCGGTCCGCGGCGATCTGACGTTGCTGGGCAACACCAACGGCGACGTGTTCAAGCTCGGCGGAGACATGTGGGTTGGCGGAGGCATCGGCTTCTGCGACGAGGAGGACTGGGATTCCCCCGCGGACGTGCTCAACGACGGGTGGTGCGCCTCCTGCGTCGTGAGCGGCAACGTCACCGGCAAGACCCCGCCCAAGTTCAAGATCAAGATGTCCGGCCCCAAGGTCAAGTGCTCTCTCTGAGGAATCGATCCATGAGACAACGAATGAACATGACCCGAGGACAGGTGTGCGCCAGGGTGTTCCCCCTCGCGCTCTGCGTCCTGGCCGCCCTCTTCAGCGGGCCGCTGCAGGCCACGCCTCCCGCGGAACGCCTCGAAGTCGTCGCCGTGGCCGACGACAGTGCCCCCCGAATCCTGCTGCGCTGGCGTGCCGTCGAGGGCATCCAGCGTTACACCGCCTTCGACGTGATGCGCCGCGAGGCGGGAAGCGCCGCCTTCACCCTGCAGAACCTCGATCCGATCGAACCGATGACCGACGTGCAGGCGATCCAGGACCTGTTCACCACCGCCGGTAACGAGGACGCCCTGCAGTGGATCCAGGAGAGCTTCGGCAGCGAGTACGCCGTCGAGATCCTGCTGCTCCAGGACCCCAACGCCCCCGAGATCAGCCGCGCCCAGCTGCGCTACCTGCCCGAACAGAACTATCTCGGCGCGGTGGCGCTGGGCCTCGGCTACCTGGACGAGAACGTGGTCGCCGGCACGACCTACGTCTACGAGCTGTGGG
>CAZBZH010000742.1:0-2425 GCA_964496265.1 uncultured Acidobacteriota bacterium
CATTGGCCGGCTGGGCCTGGGAAGGCTGGGCCGCGGCGGGTTGGCCGGCAGCAGGCGTGCCGCCGCCGACGGCGGGCGCCTGAGGCGGCGTGGCCGATCCGGCGTCACCGTTTTTCGATGCTTCCTTGGCGGCCTTCTTGGCCGCCCGCTCCGCCTTATAGGCCTCGCGCTCGGCCTTCTTGCGGGCGCGCTCGGCCAGATAGGCGTCGATGCGCTCCTGGCGCTCGCGAGCCTTGCGGGCCTTCTCTTCTTCCTTGGTCTCGGTTTCCGAGGCTTCGGAATCCTGGGCCTGGATGGAAGGGGTGAATGCGACCGGGAGCAGCAGGGTGCTCACCAGCAGCAGGGTCGAAACTTTCTGAAGGCGAATGCGCCTCATGGCCTACTCCCCCCGGAGTGGTTCAGGGTCAACGGATCGGTCTCGCCTTGAGCAAGACCTTCTTGTTCTCGACAATCACACGAAGCTCGACGTCGTCGCACTCGGACTGGGACTGGAGCTGACGGGCCTGGCCGGCGATCTTGCGACCGAATGCCGCGAAGGGCACATCCCCTTCGACCCCGCTCTTGCGCCGGGCTTCCATGAACTTCTCGTAGAGCTTCTTGAGACCGGCAGCCTCCACCTTGGTGCCGGTCACCTTACAGGCTGCCAGGACATTGTCCCGGCGCATCCCCGCACGACCGGCGACCGCCGGAGCCGGGCGTTCCCCCTCCTCGAGGGCCCGGACCGAACGACCCCACAGCTCCTGGAAGGAGTTGTAGCGGGCCGTCAGCGTCGCCAGATGGTACCGGTGCTGGTACTTCTGCAGCGGAGCGTTGGCGTAGCGCCGGAACAGGCGGTCGAGCTGACGGCGCAACTCGGTCGGTTCGCAGGGCAGAGCCCCCGCAAAGAACTGATCGTACTGGACCTTGAGCTGCCGGATCCCTCGATCCATGCGGGCAAGATCGTCCTCGATTTCTTCTACGGGAAGAACGTCCACCGGGACTCCGTATAATGCTTGTTTCAGGGCGCGACCCGGGGCGAAGTATAGGTTTGGGCCAGGGTTCGTGCAAACCGCTCCGGAGGTCCCGGTGAAGGACGGCGTCGCCCGTAAACAGTTGCTGCTCAGCACGTTACCCTCAGTTGCCCGCACGCTGCAGACCGCGCGCTTCGGCGCCCTCTGCCGCCGCTACGGCACCCCGCTCGTGACCGACCTGCTCCGGTCCAGGCTGGCCGATCTCCGCGGGGCTTTCGCCCGTGCAGACACTGGTACGGAGGAACTCCGGCGAGCGTCTAGGCCCGGGGCCCTGGCCGTGGCGGTGGACGAGGCCGCCCGGGCCATGCTCGGTCCCTCCCCGCGGCGGGTGATCAACGCCACCGGGGTGGTGGTCCACACCAACCTGGGGCGTTCGATCCTGGGCCCGGGGGCCGCCCGGCGGGTCGCCGAGGCGGCCCAGGGCTACATGAACCTGGAGTACGACCTGGAGGGAGCGGGGCGGGGCAGCCGCATGGCCCACCTGGCGCCGTTGTTTGAGCGGCTGTTCCCCGGCCACGGCTTTCTCGCGGTCAACAACAACGCCGCCGCGGTGATGCTGATGCTGCGGACCCTGGCCACCGGCAAGGAGGTCATCGTCTCCCGGGGAGAGCTGGTCGAGATCGGCGGCTCCTTCCGGGTACCGGACATCATGGCCGCCTCGGGGGCCAAGCTGGTCGAGATCGGCACCACCAACCGCACCCGGCTGGCCGACTACAGGAAGGCGATCAACAAGAAGACCGGGATGTTGCTCAAGGTGCACACCAGCAACTTCAAGATCGTCGGCTTCAGCGAGGAGACCGGGGTCAAGGCGCTGGCCGGCCTGGCTCGTGAACGAGGTGTGCCGCTCTGCGTCGACTGGGGCAGCGGCGACCTGGTCGACCTCAAACCCCTGGGCATCCGTGACGAGCAGCCCATCGGCGAGATCCTCGACGAGGGGGCGGACCTGGTCAGCTTCAGCGGCGACAAGCTGCTGGGCGGGCCCCAGGCGGGGATGCTGGTGGGGCGTCCGGATCTGGTGAAGAAGTTGCGGGCGGAACCGCTGGCCCGGGCGCTGCGGCTGGACCGGCTGATGATCGCCGCGCTCCACGAGACGTTGTCCTCGTACGTGCGAGGCGCCGAGCGGGACGAGGTTCCGACCCGGCGGATGCTGGGGCTGTCAGCGAAGGAGATCGAGGCGCGCGCCCGTGCGGTCATCGCCGCGGTCGAGGACAAGCTCGGTTCCGGCGCTCGCCGGCGGATGAAGATCGAGAAGGGGGTCTCGCGCACCGGCGGCGGTTCGTCGCCGATCGGCGAACGGCCGACCAGGCTGTTGGTCATCTCGGCGCCCAAAGGCAAGGACGCCGGCACGATGGAAGAGGCACTACGCCTCGGCGACCCGCCGGTGGTGGGGCGGGTGCAAGATCACAAGCTGGTGC
>CAZBZH010000743.1:0-2424 GCA_964496265.1 uncultured Acidobacteriota bacterium
CCGCTGGCGGTGCTGCTGTTGCGGGAGAACTGCACGGTGACGATCTGTCACTCTCGCACCCAGGACCTGCCCGGCATCGCCTCCTCGGCGGACATCCTGCTGGCCGCCATCGGCCGCCCGGCAATGATCACCCGGGAGTACATCAAGCCGGGCGCGGTGGTCGTCGACGTCGGCATCCACCGGGTCGAGGACGAGGCGACCTGCCGCGAACTGTTCGGCGACAACGAGAAGCGGCTGCGTGCCGTGCAGAAGCGTGGCGCGACCCTGGTCGGTGACGTGCACCCGCTGCACATGCTCGAGCGCGCCTCGGCCTACACGCCGGTCCCCGGTGGCGTCGGCCCGCTGACCATCGCCCTGCTGCTGCAGAACACCCTGCAGGCGGCCCGGGAGTCCGTGGGAGCCGGCTCCTGAACGCTCCCTCGATCCTGCGGGTCGGGCTGACCGGTGGGATCGCCAGCGGCAAGAGCACCATCGCCGGCTTCTTCGAGGAGTTCGGTGCCCTGACCCTAGACGGCGACCTGCTGGCTCACGAGGTGATGAACGCCGGCGGCTGCGCCCACGACGAGGTGGTGGCGGCGTTCGGCGACGAGATCGTGCTCCCCGACGGCCGGATCGACCGGCCCGCCCTGGGCGCCCGGGTGTTCGCCGACTCCGAGGCGTTGGCCCGGCTGAACGCCATCGTGCACCCCCGGGTTCACGAGGAGCTGCGGCGCCGTATCGAGGCCTACGTCGCCGACGGCGGCCAGTCCCCCATCGCGGTGTTCCACGCCGCCCTGATCGTCGAGTCCGGCGGCTACCGCAACATGGACCGGCTGGTGGTCGCGTTCTGCTCCCGGGAGACCCAGGTCGCCCGGGTGATGCAGCGGGGGCTGTCCGAGGCCGAGGCGCTGGCCCGCATCGCCGCCCAGTCCTCCAACGAGACCAAGCTGGCCCTGGCGGACTATTCGATCAACACCGAAGCGACTCTCGAAGAAACCAAGAAAGCCGCGAGAGAAATTCACCGGCGGTTGCTCGAACAGGCCGGCTGAGATCTCCGCAACCCCGCACCGTTAAAGCACTTCCGCCTGCCGGCCAATCGTTAGCCAGGAGCTAACAATACCCACCGATTTATCTATTCGACCGAAGCCTCCCCGACGTGTAGCTTAATCCCCGAGAACGAAGAACGGAGGCAAAGACAATGAATGTCGAGATTCGATCCCACCGTACCTGCCTGAGTCCCCAGGTTCGCGAGCGCGTTGAAGCCCGGGCTGATCGCTCCCTGAGCGACGTCTCCGGTGGCGACCTGCGGGTACAGCTCAGTCAGCGGGACGCCGACCACCCCCGCCCCGGTTCGCTCTGCCGTCTGCTGCTGGTTCGGCCAGGCCGCAACCCGGTCCTGGCCTCCGCCTCGGACGCCGATCTGTTCGCCGCCATCGACAAGGCCTTCGAGCGGATGAGCCGCCGGGTACAGCACAACAGGGAGCCCCGCTGGGCCCGGCGCATCCTTCGCCGCGGCACCGCGGCGGCACGCATGGCCACCGCTTGATTCGCTTAAGCCCCCTCTCCGTAGCCTGCGTCGGGGCGATGGTCGCCCTGGCGCAGGCGGTATCCCCGGTGGCCGCAGAATCGACCCCTTACATTGGCTTCGGCGTCGGGTTCTCTGAAGAGAAAGACGTCCTGCGCAACAACGACTTCGAGAGCAACGACGTCGGAGCCAAGCTATTCGGCGGGATCCTGTTCAACGAGGTGATCGCCATCGAGGCCGGCTACTACGACTACGGGGACTTCAGGCAGCAGGTCGGAAACGACCTGATCGAGCAAGAGGTCGAGGCCATCGTCATCATGGCCCGCGGCCGCCTACCCTTGAGCAACCGCTTCTTCTTTACGCCCAAGCTGGGCGCCGCCATCTTCCGCTCGGACTCGCTGATCCGCAACGCCGGCGGCGTGACCCGCGAAGAGGAGGAGGACGCCAGCCTCGCCTGGGGCATCGGCTTCGGCGTGGAACTCACCCGGCGTTTCGACCTGCGCATCGAGATCGAGAGCATCGACTCGGAAAGCGACAAAGAGGTCGAACTCTATTCGGCGAGCTTCGACTATCGCTTCTGACCCGCAAGCCCCTCAGGGACAGTCGTTCCCCGAGGCGGCGATCCCCACGTCCCGGCCGGCCGCCAGGTTGCCCGCGAAGGCATCGTAGCTGCCGGCCCCTGCCGCCGTGACCTCCCGCACCAGATACCAGTAGCCGTCGCCGGCCCCCGGCGCTGCCGGATCGGTGAACGACAGGTCCGGGATGTTCGAGGCCAGACAGGTCTCGGTCGCCAGGGAGAAGTCGCCGCCGCTGGAACGCAGCAGCGGCAGGTCGCCCCGGATGACGTCGTACCCCAGCGCGCTGGTCGAAGGAACCCAGCCGAGCACTCCACCGGCCGAGGTGCTCAGGGTCAGCGGGCA
>CAZBZH010000744.1:0-2424 GCA_964496265.1 uncultured Acidobacteriota bacterium
ACCCTGCTCGTTGAGCATCTCCTCGTAGGCCTTCAGGCGTGCCTTGCTCTTGGCCTGGCGGGCCCGGGGCGCCATGCGGGCCCACTCGAGCTCCCGCTTGAGGGTGCGTTGACGGGCCTCCGAGGCCTTCTCTTCCTTGGCCAGGCGGTCCTGCTTCTGCTCCAGCCAGGAGGAGTAGTTCCCCTCCCAGGGAATGCCCGAGCCCCGGTCGAGTTCGAGAATCCAACCGGCGACGTTATCCAGGAAGTAGCGATCGTGGGTGACCGCCACCACGGTGCCGGGGTACTCGTGAAGGTGCCGTTCGAGCCAGGCCACCGATTCGGCGTCCAGGTGGTTGGTCGGCTCGTCCAGCAGCAGCAGGTCGGGCTGCTGCAGCAGCAGCCGGCAGAGCGCCACCCGGCGTTTCTCACCGCCGGAGAGGTGGGCGACCGCCGAGTCGCCGGGAGGGCAGCGCAGGGCGTCCATGGCGATCTCGAGCTGGCGCTCCAGCTCCCAGGCGTTGACCGCGTCGATCTTGTCCTGGAGCTTGGCCTGCTTTTCCAGCAGCTTGTCCATCTCGTCGGCCTCTAGGGGCTCGGCGAACTTCTCACTGACGGCATTGAACTCGTCGAGCAGGGCCTTGGTCTCGGCGACCCCCTCCTCGACGTTGCCCATCACGGTCTTGTCCGGGTTGAGCTGGGGCTCCTGAGGCAGGAAGCCGACCTTTATGTTCTTGGCCGGGAAGGCCTCGCCCTGGAAGTCGTCATCCTGACCGGCCATGATCCGCAGCAGGCTGGACTTACCGGCGCCGTTGAGGCCCAGGACGCCGATCTTGGCGCCGTGGAAGAACGAGAGCCAGATCCCCTTGAGGATCTCGCGCTTGGGCGGAACGATCTTCTTCAGGTCCTTCATCGTGTAGATGAATTCGGGCATTCGATTCCTTTCTATGGAGCTCTCTCGAGCGCCTCTATCGAGCGTCGTGGGGCGGAGGACGGGGCGGGCCGCGCCGGGGGCCGGGGGCCTCGTCCGCAGCCAGGGTAGCAAAACCGGCAATCCGTTTGATACCTCCCCGTGGCCGCCGTCGTCTCCTGCTCGAGTATGTGGGCTAACTCGAAACGAGGGGAAAGGGGCAAATCTTTGAACAAACAGTCCTTTATCGTGATCGTCTGCGTATGGCTCTGGTTCGGCGCGGCCCTGGCCGAGATGCCTCCGGTTCCGGTCCCGGCGGAAAACCCGATCACCGAGGAAAAGCGGGTCCTGGGCAAGATCCTGTTCTGGGATGAGCAGCTTTCCTCGGACAACACCATCGCCTGCGGCACCTGCCACCAGTTCGGCCAGGCGGGGGCCGACGGCCGCAAATCGGGGCACCCCGGCCTCGACGGCGTCCCCGGCACCGCCGACGACAAGATCGGCTCGCCCGGCGTGGTCTCGATGAACGCCGACGGCGAGTACGTGCTGCATTCGGTGTTCGACCTGGATGTGCAGGTCACCGAGCGTTCGGCCAATCCCACCGTCGGCGCGGCCTACGCGCCGGAGATGTTCTGGGACGGCCGGGCGGGAAGCCAGTTCCTGGATCCCGAGACCGGCGTGGTGAGTATCGTCTCCGGCGGAGCGCTGGAGAATCAGGCGGTCGGCCCGATCCTGAGCGATGTGGAGATGGCCAAGGTCGGCCGCACCTGGCCCGAGGTTACCTCGAAGCTACAAGGCGTGGTGCCGCTGGTCTTTGCCACCGACCTGCCCGACGATGTGTCCGCCGCCCTGGCGCTCAACGGCGACTACCCGTCGCTGTTCCAGGCCGCGTTCGGCGACTCGCAGATCACCGCCGAGCGTATCGGCTTCGCCATCGCGACCTACGAGCGCACCCTGATCGCCGACGAGACCCCCTGGGATCACTTCACCGAGGGGGATCCCACGGCGATGACTCCGGCCCAGATCGACGGCTGGAACATCTTCCAGGCCTCGGATTGCTCGGTGTGTCACTCCCCGCCGGTGTTCTCCGATCAGACCTTCCGCAACGTCGCGGTGCGGCCGATCGCCGAGGACAACGGCCGCCAGGAGGTTACCGGCAACCCCGCCGATCGCGGCCGCTTCAAGACCCCGACGCTACGCAACGTCGGCTTGAAGAACACCTACTTTCACAACGGCATCCTGACCGACGTGGACGCGGTGATCCGGCACTACAACGATCCCAACCGTTTCGTCGAGAATGAGGACCCGCTGCTCCCCGTCCCGATTCCTCCGGGGGACCGCCTGAACCTGGTGGACTTCCTGACCAACGGGCTCACCGACCCCCGGGTGGCCAACCGGGAGTTCCCCTTCGATCAGCCGACGCTGCACGCCGGGGACAACCCGTTCTTCTCGATGCGCTTCGCCGGCGATAAGGAAACCCTCAGCTGGAACGCCGTGGCCGACGCCCAGTCCTACCCGATGTATCGCGGGCTGCTG
>CAZBZH010000745.1:0-2411 GCA_964496265.1 uncultured Acidobacteriota bacterium
TCGGCTACGCCTTCACCGGGCCGGTCTACCCCGTCAATCCGGGAAGCGACGTGGTGCATTCGATCCGCGCCGCGGCAAGCATCGAGGATATCGACGGGCCGGTGGATCTGGCGGTCATCGTCGTCCCCCGGGACCACGTGCTCGGGGTGGTCGAGGCCTGCGCCCGAAAGGGAGTGCGCGGCATCGTGACCATCACCGCCGGGTTCAAGGAGGTCGACGAGCAGGGGGCCGAACTCGAGGCCAAGGTGGTCGAGGTCCTCGAGAGCAACGGCATGCGCATGGTCGGACCCAACTGCATGGGGGTGATCAACACCGAACCCGACGTGCGGCTCAACGCGACCTTCGCCGCCGAGATGCCCGAGCGGGGCAACGTCGGCATCGTCTCCCAGTCCGGCGCGCTGGGTGAGGCGATCCTGGCCGATGCCCAGCAGAGCGGCATCGGCGTGGCCATGTTCGTCTCGATGGGCAACAAGGCGGACATCTCCGGCAACGATCTGCTGGAGTACTGGGAAGACAACGACGACATCCAGGTGATCCTGATGTACCTGGAGTCCTTCGGAAACCCGAGCAAGTTCACCCGCTACGCCCGCAAGGTCACCCGCAAGAAGCCGGTGATCACCGTCAAGGCGGGGCGCACCGCCGCCGGTGCCCGCGCGGCGTCCTCCCACACCGGATCGATCGTCGGCCTCGACATCGCCTCGTCGTCGCTGCTCGAGCAGTGCGGTGTGCTGCGGGTCTCCTCGATGGAGGAGATGTTCGTGCAGGCCTCGGCGCTGGCCAGCCAGCCGGTGGCGGCGGGGGACCGAATCGCCGTGGTGACCAACGCCGGCGGTCCCGGGATTCTCTGTACCGACGCCCTGGTCGGCCGCGGGTTGACCCTGGCCGAACTCGGCGAGGACACCAAGGCGGCCATGCGCGCGGCCCTTCCGCCGGAAGCCTCGGTGGTCAACCCGGTAGACATGATCGCCTCCGCCGACGCGACCCACTATCGAGCGGTGCTCGAGGCGGTCAAGGCGGACCCGGGTGTCGACGGCATCATCGCGATCTTCGTCTCGCCGATCATGATCGATGCCTTTGAAGTCGCACGGGCGATTGCCGACGCCTCGACCGGCGAGAAGCCGGTGCTCTCGGTGTTCATGGGCAAGCGTCGCTCCGACGAGGGCATTCAGAAACTGCGGGAGAGTTCGGTTCCGATCTATCGCTTCCCCGAAGAGGCGGCCTCGGGCATGAGTGCCCTGGTGCGCTACCGCCAGCTGCGGGATCGCCCCCACGGCGAGAGCCGGACCTTCGACGTGGACCGGGGGCGTGCCGCGGCGGCGATCGGGGCGGCTCGCGCCGCGGGACGGCTGGATCTCTCTTCCCACGAGGTCGGCGAGATTCTGGCCGCCTACGGGTTCCCCGTCGCTCCGGCGCGCCAGGCCGGCAGTCTGGCCGAGGCGATCGCCGCGGCCCAGGAACTGGGCTACCCGGTGGTGGTCAAGGTCGACTCCGAGAGCATCTCCCACGTTCGGGTCGACCTGCGCAACGCCGACGAGGTCGGCGCGGCCTATCGGGAGATCACCGACGGCGTCAAGGATCAGGACCCCGACGCGGGTGTTCTGGTGCAGAAGCTGATCCGCGGCGGCCGGGAGGTGATTCTGGGCATGGCCCGGGACGGCGTCTTCGGTCCGGTGCTGATGTTCGGCCTGGGGGGCGTGTTCGTCGAGGTGATGAAGGATGTCGCGGTGCGGGTCCATCCGCTGACCGACGCCGGCGCCCACGACATGGTTCGCCGGGTCAAGGGCTTCCCGCTGCTGGCCGGCGCCCGGGGAGACAAACCGGTGGCGATCCCGTTGATCGAGGAGTCGCTGTTGCGCCTGTCCCAGCTCGTCGCCGACTTCGAGGGTGATCTGGAAGAGCTCGACCTCAACCCGTTCATCGTCACCGAGAACCCCGAGGATTCCTTCGTCGTCGACGCGCGCATGCGGCTGCGGGACGAGAACGCCCGGGACGAGGACTAGGCCCCGCTGAACGCGCTACAGGGGGATCGCGTCCCCTTCGCGCAGCACCTTGAATCCGCGCCGCTCGACCTCCCGCCGGGCCTCGCTGTCCGCCTCGAGCAACGGGTTGCTGTGGTTCAGGTGGGTGAACCAGACCTCGAGGGTGCCCGCCGCGACCCGCTCCGCCAGCAGGTTCATCGAGTCGACCACCAGCGGGTGGGGAATCTCCGACGGATCCCGCCCGGGTAGCTCGTCGGCGGAGTAGAAGGTCGCATCCAGCAGCGCGATGTCGATCTCCTCGAGCACCTCGAGCAGCGGCGGATCCCAGTGGTCCCAGGTGTCGGTATCCGGCACGTAGAGCGCCGAGCGTTCGGGCCCGTGAATCACGAAGGCGACGGTGTCGCTGAACTCGTCCCGATGGGGCACCGTGAA
>CAZBZH010000746.1:0-1803 GCA_964496265.1 uncultured Acidobacteriota bacterium
TGGGCAGCGCGTCGATGGTCTGCCGCAGCGACAAGGCGATCCGTGAACTGGGCTATGCGCCGACGAGCCTCGAAACGATGGTCGGCGACGCCTGGAGCTGGCTCGCGGCCGCCGGGTTGACTTGAGCCAGTAAGTTCAACCCGGCGGGGTGCGGCGAGGCTACTCCTGGTCAACCCAGGAGATGCCGATCGAGGAGCCTTGCGGGCCGGCCTCGGTATCGGCATCGGTCCAGAGGGCGCTATCCGCCCACAGGACCCCGTCGGTCCAGAGGATACTGTCACTCCAGAGGGCCGTGTCGGTCCAGAGGATACTGTCGTTCCACAGAATGCCGTCGGCCCACAGCGCGCTTCCGCTCCAGAGCACACCATCTGCCCAGAGCGCGCCGCTACCCTCCACGGCCGAGCCGAGGCGCGAAGCAGGCAGGCCTTCGATGAAGAAGCTGCCGTCTTCGTCGACGCGAGCCGGGCCGGCATAGTGAGCATCCCCGGCAAGATCCGCGCTTACATCGAGGCCACGGTTGGCACATCCCGCAGCGGTCCCGTAGACCGCCTCGAAGGCATCGATCAAACCGGCGCCCTGACGGAACGGGCTGACCGCCCAGTTGCCGTCGGCTCCGATCGCCGGCCGCGAGCCGGCCATCAAGCGGCACTTGACGTCATCGTTGGACAGCCCCGGGTTCGCGCTCAGCACCAGAGCCGCGATTCCGCTGACCACCGCCGCCGACTGGGACGTGCCGGACATACTGAAGTACAGGCCCTTGTCGTGGAAGCTCGGATGATCGCGCGCGATCTTGTGCTGCGGGTACATCATCGCCGAGATGTGACCGCCCGGGGCCACGAGATCCGGCTTGACGAAACGTTCCATCGTCGGGCCCGCAGAGGAGAAACCGGCCAACCGATCGTCGCTCTCATCGTCGAGGGTGTAGTTGTCGGTCATGGCACCAACCGTCACCACGTAGGGCACATTGCCCGGGGCGCCAATGGTTCCGGCGTCCGGCCCGGTGTTGCCCGCCGACGCGACCACCACGATGCCCGCCTGCCACGCCTTCATCACCGCGCGGTTGAGAGGATCTTCCCAGTAGCGCGCGGTCGCCGGAGCACTGAAGGATAGGTTGAGCACCTGGATCCCGTACTGCTCGCGATGCCGCACGACCCAGTCGATTCCACGAATCACGTCCGCGTAGGTGCCGCAACCTTCGGCGTCGAACGCACGGACAGGCACCAGCGCCGCGTCCGGGGCGATCCCGTTGTGCTTGTGGATGTCCCAGCCCTTACTGCTGTTACCGATAACCGACGCCACGTGGGTGCCATGGCCGTTGTCATCGGTGTCGGCGAAGGAACGGGTTACGTCGATCTCAACGTCACGGATCGCATCGTAATGGCCGACCAGTTTGGCCCCGCCGAAATGGTCCCGCATCAGACTGGGAGTCTGGATCATGCCGCTGTCGACGATGGCGACGGTCACACCCTGCCCGGTTACACCACGGTCGTGAAGGTCGTCGGCCCGAACCTGGCTGGGAAAGTGGGTGTGCGGGTGGATGAACAGCCAGTCCCAGATGGAACTGGGAGCCGAGGCTCCGTCGTCGTCAGAAGACTCCGTCAGGCTCTCGGACTCCTCGTCGGAATCGTCGTCACCTTTCTTCGACTTCTTGCCCCGCTTCTTCTTGTTCCGCTCGCCTTTCTTGCGTTTCTTCCTCTTCTTCTTGTCTTCATCCCGACCGGCGGTTTCGATCCTGCGGTTCTCCACGACCACGACGCCGTGAACACGCTTCAACGACTGCAACCCTTCGTTGGAAACCCGCCC
>CAZBZH010000746.1:1813-2407 GCA_964496265.1 uncultured Acidobacteriota bacterium
GTCGATGATCACCAGCTCATGGGTCACCGCCCCACCCTGGGCACGTATCAGCTCAGCAGCGGCGTGGGCGTCCGCGGCCTGAACGATCACATCGTGCTGCTGCAGGGGCTCGGGAGCCCGCTGCGATCCACACGCGAGCGAGAACAGAACAACCAGCAAGACCGGAATCACAGCGTACCTGGACTTCATTCAAGTGCCTCCGCCCTCCCCACAGTGCAACTCCCTTGCCAGAAGCGCCGATTCCACGAACCCGCCGTTCTTTCAACATCTCCATGGCAAAAGCCTCCAACCGTCGTCGTGTATGCCGACACGACTCTTCAGCTGGAGCCCTCGGAACCGACGAAAGCCCGCGCCTGCGCTGCATCTCGCGGGATGTCGCATCTCGCGACACCGCGTTGTCGCGAGAATCGACACTCTGCGATTCCATGAAAATCGCCGGTTTGAGGCACGATCTACAAAAGAAAACGGGCGGGTCAAGGACCCGCCCGTCGCGTCTGCACTTGAGTGAACCCGAAGATCAGGGGCAGGTGCCCGCCGTGTCCTGGGTCGCGATCCCGCAGTAGCCCACGCCGGTGGAGGTGCGGATCGCACCCG
>CAZBZH010000747.1:0-2391 GCA_964496265.1 uncultured Acidobacteriota bacterium
CCATCCGGCTGACCCGTTCCTCCAACGGCGGCGTGACCTTCGACCCGATCCGCTCGATTGCCGACACCAACGCCTCGTTCAACTTCCCGCTGCCCTCGATGGAGGCCCGCGAGGTCGCGCTCTACACCGCCATGGACGTGGACCGCACCGACGGCCCCTTCGCCAACAGCGTCTACATCGCCTGGCCGGACATCACCGCGCCTGACGCCGGTGCCGCCAATAACCACTCCCAGGTGTTCGTCGGCTACTCCCGGGACGGCGGCGACACCTGGAACACGTCGATCCCCCACGAGATCGCCGACGTGCTGACCGTCGACCGCTGGCAGCCGTTCCTCACCGTCGGCCCCAACGGCACCGTCCACGTGGTGTTCTACGACACCCGCCGCTCGGCGGACCGCACCGCCGTCGACCTGTTCTACGCCTTCTCCACCGACGGCGCCGTGACCTGGTCGACCCCCCAGCGGGTCACCACCGAGATGTCCCCCAACATCAACGACGGCTTCGAGTACGGCGACTACCTGGGCATGGACATGGTGATGAACGAGCTGATCGCCATCTTCACCGACAACCGCAGCGAAGACGGCAGCTCCGGCGACTCCATCGACGTCTACGCCGCGGGCATCACCCCCGGCGGCGCTTTCTGCGGCAACAACACCCAGGAAGCGGGCGAAGCCTGCGACGGCGTCGACTTCGGCGGCCTGACCTGCGCCGACTTCGGCTGCAGCGGCGGCAACCTGACCTGCCCGCCCGATTGCAGCGGCGTCGATACGTCGTCGTGCACCGGATGTGCGGCGAGCGGTTCCGGCAGCGTCGTCGGCGGACGAGGCGTGCCCGGGACGCCGCTCCTGGTCAACCGCAGCGGAAGCGACCTGGTGCTGACCTGGGCCGGCGCCTGCAACCCGGCCGACGACTACGCCATCTACGAGGGCGCCGTCGGCAACTTCGGTGTGTACAGCCCGGTGCAGTGCTCGACCGGTGGGCTGACCTCGGCGACGATCACGCCGGGGGCGGGGAGTCGGTTCTTGCTGGTGACGCCGCTGACCGGTGGGGAGGAAGGCTCTTATGGGCTGCGGAGTGATGACAGCCAGCGCCCGGCGTCGGGTGCGTCGTGCGCGACGCAGAACGTGAGCGTTTGTCCGTAGGGGCCTGAGCCAAGCAACTACATGGGCCCGGCGGCTGTTTGGCCGCCGGGCCTTTCCATTTGGGTCAAGACGCTAGCCGGCAATGGTGAGTTGATCGGGGTCGTGCACCCAAGTACGCTTTCGGAAGGTCCGTCAAAGCGGAGGTCCGATGTGCGGTTTGGGGTGTGAGTTGGTCGTCCTGCCGCGGTCAAAGGTCGGAAAGCAACTTCTGTCCGCAAGCAAGGGGCCGACATACCGGAGCGTCGTCTCGATCGGGGATCCCGGATCCCGACGTCCGGCCGGCATCGGTGGGCAACGCCGTGCGGTCCTGCGCCTCGAGTTCGAGGATATTGAAGACCCTACCGATCCGATGGCGCCGACCGCGGCGAACGTCGAGACGATTGTCGAGTTTGCCTCGACGGTGGCTCGACTCGGCGGCAAGTGCCTGGTTCACTGCGAAGCGGGTGTCAGTCGGTCGACCGCGGCCGCTGCGATCATCGCCAGGGTTTTGTTGGGCGAAGGTGCGGAGGCCGAGGCCTTGCGTGTTGCCTGTGAGAAGGTGCCGGATGCCGCGCCCAATCGGCTGATGCTCCGGCTTGCGGATGAACTACTGGAGAACGGCGGCAGGTTGACGCGGGCGAGAGCTGCCTATCTTTGACGGCAGGCAAGCGGCGACCTAGGCGGATCGCCAACAGAATCCAAGCCGTCGGCTCCGTCGTGCACCGGTTGTGCGGCGAGTGGTTCCGGCAGCATCGTCCGGGGCCGCGGAGTGCCCGTGACGCCGCTCCCGGTCAACCGCAGCGGGAACGACCTGGTGCTGAACTGGGCCGGCGCCTGCGATCCGGCCGAAGACTACGCCGTCATACGAGGGCGCCATCGGCAACTTCGGCGTGTACAGCCCGGTGCGGTACTCGACCGGTGGGTTGACCTCGGCGACGATCACCTCGGAAGAGGGGATCGGTTCCTGTTGGTGACGCCGTTGACCGGTGGGGAGGAAGGTCCGTATGGGCTGTTGAGTGATGACAACCAACTCCCGGCGTCGGGCGCGGCGTGTGCAATGCAGATTGTGAGCGTTTTTCCCGCAAGCATGGAGCACTGGATCTTCTAACGGTGATCTAGGTGTATTGGCGGCGTAGAATGCTGAAGGCCGGAGGGGGAGATGACCTAGCGGTTGCGGGGCCATTGTGCCTAGGCGCTGCGTGAACCGCTTGTTGACCTCGCGTCTGCAGAACTTCCTGCTTGTTCCGACTCTTCGGCGAGGGTAAGGTAG
>CAZBZH010000748.1:0-2389 GCA_964496265.1 uncultured Acidobacteriota bacterium
ACTGGAGCCGGCGACGCTGACCGCCTGGCAGGCGGAGCAGATCGCCCTCGAGGAGTACGATCCGCGGGACCGCCGCATCGTCGGCAGCAGCGAGCTGGTGGTCTGGCATGACGATCCGATCCTCAACGGCAGCGACGCCGTGGCCTTGGCCTGGCGGGTGCTGACCCGCGGTCTGATCTTCCGCAGCGAGGGCTTCGAGGAACTGCAGTTCTACATCGACGCCCGCACCGGCGAGGTGCTGCAGCGGGAGACCTTCCACGAGGACGCCAAGGACTTCGATATCGAGACCGCCAACGGGACCGCGCCGGCGGGCAACAACTGCTGGAACGGCAACCGGGAGAGCGTCTCCGACGACTGGTACGACGAGAACGGTGAGACCGACTACGACCCCAACGACGACCCGCAGAACGAAGGCCCCGACGGAGACGACTTCCTTCACGACACGTACGACTACTTCTTCAACCAGTTGGAGTACGACTCGTGGGACGGCAACGGCGACCTGCTCGAGATGATGCTCTACGTCAACACCGGCAGCGCCCACTACAACCGCAGCTGCAACCAGATGCGCTACAGCAACGGTTGGGTGCTCGATGACGTGGTGGTCCACGAGTTCGGGCATGGCGTCAACTTCAACAACAGCCAGCTCAACGGCAGCAACTTCCCCGGCGCCCTCAACGAGACCATCGCCGACAGCTTCGCGGCGTACGCCGATCCGACGGATCCGTGGTTGATCGCCGAGGATGTGCAGAACGGCGGTATCCGCAGTCTGGAGAACCCGCCCGATCGCAACGATCCGGACCATCGCAACAACTTCTGTACCGCCGGCAATCCCTACTGCTGCACCGTGGCGAATCCCTGGCCCTGCGACAACGGCGCCGTGCACACCAATTCCGGCGTGGGCAACAAGGTGGCGTACCTGCTGGCCGAAGGCGGGCTTCACACCGGCATCCAGGTCCAGGGCATCGGCCTGCAGAAGGCAGGGCGGCTGTTGCTGGAGCTGGCCACCGACCGCAACCAGGCGTCGTCGACCTACGCGACCTTCTTCCTCGACGCCATCGACGTGGCCCAGGACTGGGCGCGTAACGGCACCCACAACTTCACCACACCTGATGTCTGCGACGTGATCAACGCCTGGGCCTCGGTGGGCTACGGCACCCCCGACGGCAATTGCAACGGCCTGCCCGACGGCAACGGTTTCGACGGCGACGGCGACGGCCGCACCACCACCAACGACAACTGCCCCAACATCGCCAACCCCGGCCAGGAGGACATGGACGGCGACGGCTTCGGCGATCCTTGCGACGGCGACGCCGACGGCGACGGACTCGACAACACCGAGGACAACTGCCCGCTGGTCGCCAACCCGGGCCAGGAGGACCACGACGGCAACGGCGTGGGCAATGTCTGCGACGACGCCGACGATGACGGCGTGCTGGTGCTGGCCGACAACTGTCCGGTGAACTACAACCCCAGCCAGATCGACCGGGATGGGGACGGCCAGGGAGACGCCTGCGACTCGGACATCGACAACGACGGCCAATCCAACACCCGGGACAACTGCCCCCGCGATTTCAACCCGCTGCAGGACGATGAGGACGGCGACCTGGTCGGCGACGCCTGCGACAACTGCCCGTCGGCGTTCAACCGCTTCCAGTTCGACTGCAACGGCGACGGCATCGGCGACGAATGCCAGCTCGACGACGACCTGGACGGCGTGCCCGACACCGAGGACAACTGCCGCTGCGTGGCCAACCCCGACCAGGCGTCCCGGGACGGCAGCTCCGGCCTCAGCTGCGATCCGGACTTGTTGCTGGTGCTCGACGGACTGCGTGAAGAGGCCTTCCTGGCGCTGGTCGTCGAGCAGGACCTGCTGCACCCGATCGTGATCCCCTTCGGCCCCTGCACCGAGAATTGCCCCGACTGGCTACCCGCCGAGACCTTCACCCGGGTGGACGTGACCCTGGACGGCCCGCGGATGGTGCGGATCGTCGACGATCGGGGCTACGTCGTGGCCCGGTCGACGGAGCTGGCGCCGGGGCAGCACCGACTCGAGTTCAAACCGTCGCCGACGGTGTCGTACCTGTCGCCGGGGCTGAATGAGTTGCCCTTCAGCGACGCCCAGGCCGAGCAGGTGTTCAACCTGCGGACCTATCAGATCGAGATCTGGGCCGAGGATCTGAGCGTGGACCCGACGCTGGATCTCACCGTATTCGTGGAGACGACGCTGGGAACGCCGTAGGAGCCGAGGGCTTTTCCGACGTTGTTGACTGGGCCGGCCCCGCTCTTATGGCGCGGGGCCGGCCTGTTTTGTTTGTGGGGGTGCGTGTTGCGCCGTTTGCGCCGTTGCCCGCGCCGCCGCCCGCGCCGACGCCCGCCCCGTCGCCCGCCC
>CAZBZH010000749.1:0-2383 GCA_964496265.1 uncultured Acidobacteriota bacterium
GCCCGGCTTGACCGGCTTCTGGCCCGGAGCACCGGGTGCGGCGGCACCGGCCGGGCCGGCGGCGGGGGCCGGGGTCGGCGCGGGAGCCGACGAGGGCCCGAAGCGCTGCTCCAACATGTCGTTGGTGATCACGATCGGCGCCTCCCGCTTGGCCTCGGCCGATTTGGCCTTGGCCGCGGGTTTGGCCGCAGGCTTCTTCTTCGCGTCCTTGGAGTCTTCGGCCACGGCGCCCATGGGCAGAGCCAGGGCGGCGGCGAGCATCATGATGCGGATCGTGCGCGAATACGACATCGTAACCTCCGCGGGGCAGAGAGCACCCTGGGTCAAGTATGGGCGCCGGCACGCCCCGGCGCTACTTGGCCCGCTGGAGGCCCTGCGGGAACCCCTCGAGTTCCCCCGGGACTCCTCGGGGCGCCCGCTCGGGGGTTCCGCTAGTCGTAGATGTGGGTCGAGCCGAGGCCCCGGGAGACCCTGAGAGTCAGGGTCGGCCAGTTGAGCTCGGGATCGCCCTCGCTGACCGACAGCCCGGTGGTGTTGGCCGCCTCGCCCAGGCCGACGTCGTTGTCCACATCCAGCTTGACCCCGCTGCGGGGCACGCGGACGCTGGTCTCGCCGATGCCCCCGCGGACCGAGATCCGCGAGTCCCGCAGCCAATCGCCGGTCAGGTCGAGCCCCAGGGATCCGATGCCGGTGTCGATGTCGACCACCTCGGGGCTGGCGTTGCCCAGCCCGCGCACTTCCAGTTCGCCCACGCCGGCGTTGATCAGGAACTTCTTGACCGGGATTGCCGTCGGCTCGTCGAAGCCGACCTCGTGGTCGCCGGTTCCCAGCTTGAGGTCCACGTCGGCGATGGCCAGACCACCCAGGTTCATCCGGCTCTGGCCGGTACCCATCTCCCCTTCCAACCGGATCGGCACGCCGGGCGGCAGGTAGAGCCGCAGCCGGTCCTCGCCCCCCTTGAACGAGATGAACGGGCCCCAACCCTTGCGCTTGAAGGTCAGCTCGTAGCGCCAGCTGCCGTCGTCGGACTCTTCGAAGTTCTGTTCCAGGCGGTACTTGCCCGAGTCGTAGTCCCCCTCGATGCGGATCGGGTCACCGGGGCGGCCGGCGCGAATCTCGAAGGTCGCCAGCGAGATGTCCAGCACCACGGTGCCGCCGGCCACGTCGGCGACCGGCAGCGCCACCTCGGGTTGATCCTCGAGGGTCCTCGCCGCTCCAGCGGCCTCTTCATTGCCGGCGGCGGGCTCATCATCGGCCGGGTCCAGGGGAGCGATCACCGACGGCAGGCCCGGCACCGGCTGGGTCATCTCCTGGACGACCTGCTCGCCCGAGCCCGGGGTCATCAGCACTCCGAGCAACGCCCAGAGCCCCAACAACACGAAGCCCAGGCATCCGCAGCCGAGCGTCCCGAAACAGCCAGTCTTGAAACACCCGCGGCGGGGCGCCTTGTCGGTCATGGATTCCTCCCCTTTCAAGGAGTAGAACGGCCCGGGGCCGCAAGCGGTTCCATCGGATCCCGGATGGTCAGACGTCGGTCAGACCCGGCGGTTAGGCGCTTTCTCCCGGCTGATGCTCCGGGCGCAACAGATCGAGCACGGTCTTGACCGGAGTGAAGGTTTCGAGGGGCACCTCGACGAAGGCGGTATTCCAGCCCGCCATGCCGCCGTTCCACAGCCCCGGACGCTCCAGCGCCCGCAGCTCCCGGCCGCCGTCGGACTTGCCGGCGATGATCACCGCGTTCTCGTCGACGAAGTCCGAGAGGTCGTAGGGACGCCCCGAGGCATCCCGCACGGCGCAGACCAGGTCGACCGGGTTGAAGTGGGTCGACTGCATCAGGATCTCCTGATGGTCCTCGGAGTCCGGATCGATCTGGGCCTTCTCCACGATCTGCAGCCGCACGGCGCCGTCCTCGTCCCGTACCCAGAAGGGGCCGCCGCCGGGCTCTCCCGTGTTGGCCACGACGCCGCAGACCCGCAGGGGGCGATAGAGCCGGTCGGTCAGCCGCTCCCGGCGTTCGCCGGGGTCGAGGGTCCGCGCCGGCAGCTCCACGTTGAGCTTCTTGCGCAGGAAGGTCTCGACCTCCTCGAACAGGGCATCGTTCGGCTCCTCGTCGTGAAGCCGGGCGCCCAGGGCAAAGGCCTGCCGCTGCAGGTCGATCAGGTAGCCGCAGAGCACCTTCTTCCAGCGCACCGCTGTCGGCTTGGCGTGGTCGGGCTGGATGTTGTCGATGTTCTTGACGAAGACCACGTCGCCGTCGAGATCGGCGAGGTTTTCGATCAGCGCGCCGTGCCCGCCGGGGCGGAACAGCAGCGAGCCGTCCTCCTTGCGGAACGGCCGGTTCTCGCTATCCACCGCCAGGGTGTCGGTCGAGGGCTTCTGGGTG
>CAZBZH010000750.1:0-2118 GCA_964496265.1 uncultured Acidobacteriota bacterium
AAAGAAGAGTGGATGGCGCGCTGGGAAGGGGAGGCCGGGATCGCCAGCGGCAGTCAGCAGGCGTTCAAGGAGACCGAGATCCGCCGGGAGATCGGCAGCTACGTCTCCTCGTTCACGGCGAACTGGTTGCGCTACCTCGACTCGCTGGCCCTGGCCAAGCGCAAGAGCGGCGTATCGGAGTTCCTGCAGGATCGGGGCACCTCACCGCACTACAAGACCCTGCTGGGGAAGCCGGCCCAGGCGCTTGCGGCGGTCGGCGCGGAGAGCGCCGCGCCCTTCGAGGATCTCTCGCCCCGGCTCGAGCCGTTGCGTGGAGTCAGCGAGTTTGCCGACAGCAAGCTAGGCGACTACCAGAGCCGGCTGACCGAGGTCGCCGGAGACCTGGCCCAGTGCGAGGAGGATCCGGCCTTCTACTCGAACTACCGCAGGAGCTTCGCCGCGGGCTCGGGGGACAACTCCCTGGCTCAGGCCATCAAATGGGTCGAACGAGAAGCCGGGCCCGGTCTGGCCCAGGGCAAACTCAAGACCCTGCTGATGGCGCCGTTGGATGAGGCGCGGTCCTTCGTCCTCAGCGGCGACAACCTGTCCAAGACCCTCTGGTCGGAGTTGCAGCGCATCTACGACAGCGAGACCCAGGCGATGCTGCCCTTCGCCTCCGGCGCCGAGGCGCTGGCCGACGACGAGACGATGGTCGCCCTCTTCGGAGGCGACTCGGGCATCGTCAGCAAGCTCGGCGAGGTTTCAGGGGAACTGGGTCCCGGGGCAGCCGACTGGTTCGCCCGGGCAAGCGCGATCTCCGAGGCGCTGTTCGAGAAGGGTTCCGACCGCTTCAAGCCGGTGCGGATCCGGCTCGAGGTCGATCAGATCACTTTCGAACCGGAGAAGCTGGGCAAGGACCAGCAGGTCGGCCGCCTCTGGATCTACCTGGGCGGCGATGCCGAGATGAAGTGGGACGGCGAGGAACTCGAGCAGGCGGGGGCACCCCCGAAGTCCGGGACCTTCCACCTGTTCGGCGAAGACAAGAGCGACAACGCCTTCGTGCGGGCTTTCGTCGCCGAGCGCAAGGGCATCTTCAAGCGGATCATCGGCAAGAACTTCGGGGACATGGAACCGAACGAGATGGCGGCCGAGCAGGGCGCCCTGGCCCCGTTGCGCACGCTGGCTGCCGGCGGAGGGGCTTCCTCGAGCGACGGAGGCACGCTGCGCTACCGGACCGAGGTGCAGATCTCCAAGAAGAAGGTCGGCGCCATCGACTTCCAGCTGCGCTGGACCGGAAGGGACGCGGCAACCCTGCTCGGGTTGCTCGGCGATGGGCTGGCTTCGCCGCCTGCGGCGCACACCGACTAGGCCATGGCGAACCAGTACCTACCTCTCGGTTGTTTCGGCAAGGTGCCCTGCTGGCGTGAGCATGTGGAGCGGGGCGTTTCCCAGCGATCGTCTCGCGGTTTTCGCGAATGGCTGCGGCAGGGGCGCGCCCTGGCCACCGAGGGAGACGAGCGTTCGGATTTCCTCGAGTCCCGGGGGCAACGCTTCCTCATTGCGCCGCCGGGGTCTCCCGAGGTGTGCGCCGGGGTCATCGCGGGCAGCCACGATCAGGCCAACCGGCCCTATCCGCTGGTGGTCCTGACCCACATTCCCCGTCGGCTTTACGGCCGCCACTTCGCCCTTTTGCCCTTCGGGCTCGGTCCGGTCTGGGAAGCGCTGGAGGATGAGTGGCAAGCGCTCAACGGTGCCGCCAGCCATGCCGATCTCGAAGGCCGTCTGGATGAGGCGGAGATTCCCGCGCCGGTGCCCCCGGGAGATCTGCGCGGACCGTACCAGGGCGCGCTTCAGGACTCGATGTCGCGGATCTTCGAGCGGGGGGACGGCGCGAGCCTCGACGGGTTGATCGCCGACCTGCCCCAGGCGCTGGCCGAGATCAAACGTCACAACGGGAGCGGCGTGTCCCTGGTCCTGCCGGCCTCGGAAGAACCCGAGGACTCCGGGTTCGAGGCGGCGTTCTGGGTCGAATGGATCAACCGGCAGTTCCTGCTGCGCCGCTATGAACCGTCGATCTTCATCGATGCCGAGAGCGGAGCGGGGGACGCCCGGGTGCGCCTGGTCTACGGCGAACTCGAT
>CAZBZH010000750.1:2143-2382 GCA_964496265.1 uncultured Acidobacteriota bacterium
GTTGTCCGGCGCTGCGGAGCCCGGGGACGTGCTGCGCCCGGGCCACGGAGAGGGCGGCGGTGGCGATACCAGCGCCGGCTCCTTCTCCGACTTCCTCAAGCGGAAGGTCTAGCGTTCGGACTCGGCCCTAGCCCTTCGGTGCCGCGGCCTTGACCTCGTCGCTGGCCTGGTCCGCGTAGCGCTCGAAGCTCTCCCGGAACATTCCCGCCAGCTTCTTAGCCTGGGCGTCGTAGGCGTCG
>CAZBZH010000751.1:0-2121 GCA_964496265.1 uncultured Acidobacteriota bacterium
CGATCTTCGCCCCGGTGGCCGATCTGGGGTTGATCGTCATCGACGAGGAGCAGGACAGTTCCTACAAACAGGAAGAGACACCCCGCTACAACGCCCGGGACCTGGCGCTGGTGCGTGCCCGGCACCATGACGCGACGGTGGTGCTCGGATCGGCCACCCCGTCGATGGAATCGTTCCACCATGCCCGGGAAGGGCGCTACCGGCTGTTGGCTCTCGGCGGCCGGGTGGTCGACCGTCCGCTTCCGCGGGTCGAGATCGTCGACATGCGCAAGGAGTTCGTCGACGCCCGTGAGGTGATCTCGATCTCCCGTCCGTTGATCGAGGCGTTGGAACAGGCGCTGGAACGGGGCGAGCAGGCGATGGTGCTGCGCAATCGTCGAGGCTGGGCCGCGGTCGTGCACTGCCCGCGCTGCGGCTATCGCTTCCAGTGCGAGCACTGCAGCATCGCGATGACCTGGCACCGGTCGGATCAACGGCTCAAGTGTCACTATTGTGATCGACAACACCACTTCCCCGAGGCCTGCGCCCAGTGCAGCTTTCAGGAACTGCAGCTGCTGGGAGAGGGCACCGAGAAGATCGAGGATGCGCTGAGGCGCCATCTGCCGTCGGCGCGGATCGAGCGCCTCGACCGGGATCGCGCCCGACGCAAGGGCGCCCACGAGGATGTGCTGCGCCGCTTCGACGCCGGTGAGATCGATCTGCTCGTCGGCACCCAGATGATCGCCAAGGGGCACGACTTTCCCAACGTGACGGTGGTCGGTGTGCTGTCCGCCGATCACTCGCTGGGGATTCCGGATTTCCGCGCGGGGGAGCGCACCTTTCAGCTGCTGACCCAGGTCGCCGGCCGCGCCGGACGGGGGGAGCGTCCCGGAGTCGTCGTGGTTCAGGCGTTCGAGCCGGACCACCCGGTGATCCGGTTGGCGGCGAAGCATGACTACGAGTCGTTCTTCGAGCGGGAGATCCGCTACCGCCGCGCCCTGCGATATCCGCCGCTGTCGGCAATGGTCCAGCTACGGGTGGTCGACCCGCAGCTCGGCCGCGCCCGGGAGTGGGCGCGGTCCCTGGCGGATGCGCTGCAGGAGGCGGGGGGAGAGCGTCTGCTGATCGCGGGTCCCGGGCCGGCGCCGTTGGAGCTGTTGCGCGGGAAGTATCGCCAGCAGATCCTGGTGCGCTCCGCAGGCCGGCGCCGGCTGGTCGAGACCGTCGGCCGGGCGTTGGACCGGGTCGAGGGTAAGATCCCTTCACGGGCGATTCAGGTGGATGTCGACCCGCTGAGTCTGATGTGAGCCAGAGGCCTCAACCCCATCTCGCCGGCCGCTTCGGCGTGGTCGTTTCGATCCAGGCCGAACGGGCCGAGGACGCGCTCGAGCGTATCGCCGCCGCACCGAACGGGTGCGGCCTGGTCGAACTGCGCGCCGACCGCATGGAGTTCGACCAGCTCACGGCAGTATTGGCCGCCTGCAAGCGCCGGCTGCTGGTGACCCTGCGGCTGCCTGCCGACGGAGGGACCTACGACGGCTCGCCGGCCCTGCGCCGGCGCATGCTGGAGCGGGCCCTTGCCGCGGGAGCGATGATCGACGTCGAGTACGGCTCCGACTGTGCCGACCTGGCCGGAGCCTACCCCGAGCGGGTGGTCCTCTCGGATCACGGCAGCGCCTGCCGGGCCGCCGCGCTGGAGCCGCTGCTGGATTCGATGGCGCCCAGCGGGGCCTGGCTCAAGATCGTTCCGCGGGCCGAGTCGATCGCGGAACTCGGCGCGCTGAGAGATCTGCTGCGGCGCGCGGAGGCGCGGGGACAGCGTCTGGCCGCCTTCGCCATGGGAGCGCCCGGAGCGCTCAGCCGGTTGCTGGCCTGCGCCTGGGGGAGCTGGGGCAGCTACGCCGCCGAGCGGCCGGACCGGCTGACCGCCCCCGGTCAGGTCAGCGCCGCCGAGATGCTCGACGAATATCGCGTCGGAGAGATCGACCCGGGAGATCTGGTCGGGATCGTCGGTTCCGCGGTGCGGGGCAGCCCTTCGCCGGCGATGCACAACGCCGCCTATCGGGCGCTCGGGCGCAGGCCGCGCTACGTGCCCCTGGAGGCGCCCGACTGGGATGCGTTGAGCGGCTGGATCTTCGATCG
>CAZBZH010000751.1:2141-2373 GCA_964496265.1 uncultured Acidobacteriota bacterium
CGCTTCTCCGGCTTCGCCGCGACGATGCCGTTCAAGGAGCCGATGGCCGGGCGCTGCGTGGAGCTGGATCGTGTCGCCGCGGCGGCGGGTTCGGTCAACACCGTGCGCATCGACCCGTCCCGGGGCGCCCTGGGTTTCAACACCGATGGGCCCGCGGTGGTGGAACTCCTGGGCCGGCATCTCGAGCTGGCCGGTGCGCGGGTGTCGCCCTCGCCGGCCGTGCGGAACCCCT
>CAZBZH010000752.1:0-2362 GCA_964496265.1 uncultured Acidobacteriota bacterium
CTGGCGACTACGGAAGGACTCGAAGGCCGCGGTGAGTTGTTCGATGGCCTCGGGGTAGAGGCCCAGGCGGTGATAGGTGCCGCCCAGGGTCAGGCGCATCCGTGCGGCGCTGACCGGATCGTCGCCGAGGCTGGGATCGATGGCGGCGGCGGCGCCGGACAGCAGGTCCCGGTCGAACAGCCGCTGGGCCACATCGGTGGGGTTGACCCCCTGGAGCACCTGGGTCAGTTCCGCCCGGGCCTGTTCCCGGGTCATCTCCGGGTTGCCGCCGGCGCGGCGGGCGTCGAGGACGCGCTGCTCCAGGTCGCGCCAGAGGGAGGCGCCGATCTGGTCCGGGTGGGCGTCGGAGAGCATCCCCGAGAGGAAGCCGGCGGCTCGCTGGGCGCGCTCCCGCTCCTGGTCGGCGCGATCCCGCTCGGCGGCGATCAGCCGGGCCTGGACCGCCATGGTGCCGGCAAAGCCGATCAATCCGATCAACGCCATGGAGGCCATGCCGACTCCCAGGCGATGCCGGCGCACGAACTTGCTCAGTCGGTAGCCGGTGCTGGGAGGACGTGCGCTGACCGGTTCGTCGTCGAGGTAGCGGCGCAGGTCCTCGGCCAACTCGGTGGCGGACTGGTAGCGCTGAGCCGGATCCTTGCGCAGCGCCTTCATCGTGATCCAGTCCAGGTCGCCACGCAGCTGGCGCTGCAGCGTCGCTACGTCGACCCGGCGCTTGCGGGCGATCTCACTGGTCAGGTCGGTCGTGGTCTTCAGCCGCGCGCTGGGCGTCGAGGGATCCTCCTCGCGGATACGCCGGCGCATCTCGTCGAACCCCCCCTCTTCGATCTCGAAGGGCCGGCAGCCGCTGAGCAGCTCGTAGAGCAGCACCCCCAGCGAGTAGATGTCCGAACGGGTGTCGACGCCGAGCGGGGAGAGCTCCGCCTGCTCGGGGCTCATGTAGTGCGGGGTGCCGACCACCTTGCCCAGTTCGGTGAACCAGGTGTCCGGGGTTCGTGAGCGCTCGGTGGCCTTGGCGATGCCGAAATCGATGATCTTGGGGACGGCGCTGCCGTTCTTCGCCACCAGTACGTTGGAGGGCTTCAGGTCGCGGTGAATCACCCCTTTCTGGTGTGCGTGCTGGACGCCGTCGCACAGCCGGGCGAAGAGCTGAACCCGGTCGTGGGTCGAGAGCCCCTCGATGTCGGCGTAGTCGGTGATCCGCGGGCCGTCGACGTACTCCATCGAGAAGAAGGGCTGTCCGTCGGGGGTCTCGCCGGCCTCGTAGACCCGGGCGATGCCCGGGTGGTCCATCAACGCCAGCGCCTGACGTTCGGCGTCGAACCGGCGGATGACCTCGTGGGTATCCATGCCCCGTTTGATCACCTTGAGCGCGACTTCCCGCTGCAGCGGGTCGGTCTGTTCGGCGAGGAAGACGGTGCCCATGCCCCCTTCTCCCAGGGTGCGCCGGATGTTGAAGCGTTGGTCGGTGGCGGGAGCCTCGCCGGGGCGGCTGCCCTCGGAACGCTCATCGCCGCCGATCGCGGTGGTTTCGTCCTCGAATCCCAATGCCAGCAAGCAGGACGGGCAGGCCCCACCGGCGCTGCGAAGCTGGGCGCCGCAGCGTTTGCAGGTCGGGGACTCGGACTGGCTCATGGATCACCGCCTCCCGCGCATGGTATCCCAGGCGTAGGTAGGAAACGGATCGGGCCCCGGTAGTAACGGATGTCCTACCGAGGCCCTTGCGTTCTCGGAATGGTGCTGCCTACGGGCAAGGGTCGGGGCTGGGGGATGAGGCGGCGCCATCCTCCAGGCCGTCCCGGGGATCCGGCTCGGCCGTTCCGCTACCGAAACCGCCGCTGCCGCAGTTGTTCACGCCGCGCACCAGGTAGTAGCGCGCGTCGCCGGTGACGGGGTCGGGCTGCGGGTCGGTGAAGGGCGGCAGCACCACCCCGGAGCCGAGGCAGGTGGCCGCCGCGAAGCTCTCGTCCAGCAGCAGATCGAGGATCGAGCCGCCGGTCACGTCGTAGGTCGTGCCGCTGCCCGCCTCGGGGTCGGCGGTCCAGTCCAGCTCGGTGAATCCGCCGCTGCGGCTCAGGGTCAGGGTGCCGATACCCTGTGGGACCTGCAGGCTTCCCGGGTCGGCGTCGTCGCAATCGCCCAGGGGCGGATTCCCGTCGCTGTCGCAGTCGGTCTCCAGGGCCACGATCAGGGCCAGCCCGAGGTTGCCGTCGCTGCCGGGGGCGCCGGCCAGGATCTCGGGGATGCCGCCGTTGGAGAGGTCGTCGAGCACCGCCAGGGCGTGCCCCATCTCCAGGGGAGAGCCCGATCCCTGGAGGCGTTCGAGCACGGTGCCGGTGCGGCCGGAGAACAGAATCAGGCT
>CAZBZH010000753.1:0-2358 GCA_964496265.1 uncultured Acidobacteriota bacterium
TGGATCCCAACACCCACCTGGCCTGTTACCGGATCTCCGACGACCCGGACTTCGCCGACGCCCAGATGGAGATCTGGAACCAGTTCGGCGAGGAGAGCCTGCGCATCACCCGTGCCGGCACCCTTTGCGTGCCCACCGTGATCGACGGTGAGACCGCTTCCGGCGCCGTCGACCACTTCAAGTGCTACCGCGGCGGCACGAAGTTCGACTCCACCATCCCGTACACCCCCCGGGACGTCAGCGCCGTCGACCGCTTCCGCAGCAACGTCGACACCGCCGAAGCCCCGGTCGCCTTCTGCAACCCGGTCGACAAGAACGGCGAAGGCATCGGCAGCACCAAGAGCCACCTGGAGTGCTACAACGTCGAAGACCGTGCGCTGCCGCCGCTGAACGCGGTGCTCAACGTGACCAACCAGTTCGGTAGCCAGCGGATCATCCTCAAGCGGCAGGAATCCCTCTGCCTCCCGACCCGCACCTACGATCACTACACCTGCTACGGCGCCGTGTTCAACAACGACGACTTCCAGGTGAGCCTGACCGACGAGTTCGGCAACACCACCGCCACGGTGACCAAGGCCGACAAGTACTGCGTGCCGGCCAACAAGAAGAACGAGGGCCTGGCCGATCCGGACACCGGCCTGACCTGCTACACCATCGTCGACCCGGCCGACGTCAACGGCCTACTGATCGACACCAACAACCAGTTCGGCGACGAGATCCTGCGTCTGAACAAGGCGCGCACCCTCTGCGTGCCGACCAAGAAGGTCGGTAGCGACTCGCACCTCGATATCGAGCACGTCAAGTGCTACCAGGCCCGCTCGGGCCGTGACGATATCCCGTTCAACCAGATCACCGTGCCGTTGACCGACGAGTACAGCTCCGACGATGCCACGCTGATCGACCCGGTCTCGTACTGCACGATCGTGGACAAGAACGGCGAAGGCGCCCGTTTCGACGCCGCCCGCCTCGAGTGCTACGACATCAGTGACTCCTCGATCCCGCCGCTGGATATCCGGGTGGACATCGAGAACCAGTTCGGCCAGCAGAACCTGCTGCTGAAGCGTCGCGAGAACATCTGCGTGCCGACCCGGCAGCGCTAGGTCCTCCGCGACCCGTTACGACGTCCGTGACAGCCACCCGGTCTTCGGACCGGGTGGCTTTTCTCGTTCCAGGGCCGATCCAGCGAGAAATCCGGGGGAGGGGGAGGCCAGGCGGCTCCCGGGAGCCAGGGTGCTTGCCAGCGGGCCCCCGGTGCCCTAGCATGCCCAGCTTGGAGGCTCGACGATGCTCGTCAGCGACCTGAAACAGACGATCCGAGAGGTGCCCGACTTTCCCAAGCCGGGAATCAACTTCTATGACGTCACCACCTTGTTCCGCCATCCGGAGGCGCTGCGGTCCACCGTGCGCCGGTTGGTCGAGCGGTACGAGGGGGATCGCTTCGACGCCCTCGCGGGCATCGAGGCCCGGGGCTTCGTGCTCGCCTCCGCGATGGCCTACGAGCTGGGGAAGGGACTGGTCCTGATCCGCAAACCGGGGAAGCTCCCGGCGGAGACCGAAACCGAGGAATACAGCCTTGAATACGGGTCCGCCACGATGGAGATTCATCGGGACGCCGTGGAGAAGGGGCAGCGGGTGCTGGTGGTCGACGACGTGCTGGCTACCGGCGGCACCGCACGGGCCGCAGGCAACCTGGTCGAGCGGCTGGGTGCCACGGTCGAAGGCTACGCCTTCATGGTCGAGCTCGGGTTCCTGCCAGGTCGTAAAACGCTGGGTGACGAGAGCGTCTTCAGCCTGATCCGTTACGATTGACCGGTGGATCAAGGGGCCTGTAGCTCAGTTGGATAGAGCAGGAGTTTCCTAAACTCAAGGTCGGGGGTTCGACTCCCTCCAGGCCCACCATCCCGCAACCGGTCGCGGGGCCGGGTCCGGCGGGCTAGGCGGTACGGAGTAAGACATGGCTCGGGGCATTACGCGCAAGGAAATGAAGCAGGATGAGTTCGTCGAAGCGGCGTTCTCCCTGGAACAGTGGCTGGAAGAGAACTGGAAGACCGTCGCCAAGTGGGCGGTCGCGCTGGCTGTCGTCGGGATCCTGATCGGCGGCTTCTTCTGGTGGAACGAGAACCGGGCCGAAGCCGCCAAGTCCCTGCTGGCCGAGGGCATGGGCCATCTGGAGAAGGCCAACGGCCAGGATGGGACCAGCGCCGACATCGAGGCCGCCCTGGCCTCCTTCGAGAAGGCCGCCGGCAAGGGGGGGCCCGCCTCGGACACCGCGACCTACTTCCGTGGCGTCGCGCTGAGCCGCCTCGGGCGTCACGACGAGGCCGCCGACGTGCTGAACAAGGCCGCGGGTTCCGCCGT
>CAZBZH010000754.1:0-2357 GCA_964496265.1 uncultured Acidobacteriota bacterium
AGGGCACCTCGGCCTGAATCCGCCGAACCAGGGACAACAGCGCTTCCCCGGTCAGATCCTTCTCGCGGATCTGGACGAGCTGAAGACCCGCCGCCGCGCAACGGGAGATACAGCGCACCAGGTCCCGTCCCTTGACCCGCTTCCGATCGGTGACGAGCATCAACCGCGGAAGCGCCGCGACGGTCACGTCCCGATGCGGCCCGCCATCGGCGAGGAGGCCTCCGCGAAGTGCTTGCGTGGGATGCGCCCGGCGAGGAATGCATTGCGGCCCGCCGCGGCCGCATCGCGAACGGCGGCGGCCATGCGCACAGGCTCCCGGGCACGGGCCACCGCGGTGTTCAGCAGGATCCCATCGCAACCGAGCTCGAAGGCCAGGGCTACGTCCGACGCGGTCCCGACGCCGGCATCGACGATGACCGGGACGTTGGCGCGGCTGCGAATCAACTCGATGTTGTGCGGGTTGCGAATTCCGAGGCCGGATCCGATCGGCGCCCCCAGGGGCATCACCGCATCGCAACCGGCGTCCTCCAGCTTCTGCGCCAGCACCGGGTCGTCGTTGGTGTAGGGCAGCACGCGAAACCCCGCGGCTACCAGCTTGCGCGCCGAACGGAGCAAGGCCTCGCCGTCGGGAAGCAGCGTGTCCTCGTCGGCGATCACCTCGAGCTTGATCAGGTCGGTACCGAGGGCTTCCCGGGCCAGCTCGGCGGTCAGGACCGCATCCTGTTCGGTGAAACAGCCGGCGGTGTTGGGCAGCAGCCGATAGCCCCGCTCGCGCAACGCGGCATAGAGGTTCTCGGTCTGCCCGCTCATCCCGACCCGGCGGACCGAGACGGTGACCAGCCCGGTTCCCGACGCTTCCAGCGCGTCGAACATGATCTGGCGGCTGGGGTAACGCGCGGTCCCGAGCAGGACCCGGGAATCGAGTTCGATGCCGGCCAACTCCAGCCGGTCCGGCCCTGCCGTGGTGCTCTTCTCGTCGCCCATCTCAGCCTCCTTGCACCGCGCCGACCACCTCGATGCGGTCCCCCGCTTCGATCGGGGTTTCGGCCCATGCCCCCCGGCGCACGACCTCGCCGTTGCGGGCAATGGCGAACCCGAAGGATGCCGGGTCGTGCCCCAGTTCGACCACCAGCTCCCCGACGGTTCCCGCGGCGGTCGCAGTGGGCTCCCCGTTGACCTGGACTTCGCGCCGTTCCTGAGTTCCCATGGGGCCCATTCTAGCCCCGCCACAGGCGGATCGGCGAGAACGGGCGAATCGCCTCGGTCTCCTCGCCGGTCGAGATCAACTCGGCCAGATGGTGGGCCGAGGCCGGGGCCAGCAGCACCCCGCCCCGAAAATGGCCGGTGGCGACGAACAGCCCTTCGACGCCGGTCCGGCCCAGCACCGGAAGGTGATCCCCCGCCGTGGGGCGCAGGCCGACGGAATGTCCGGCGAGTTCGATGTCGTAGATGCCGGGCAGCACCTGCCAGCCGTGGCGCAACAGGTCGAGGGCCGCCCCGGCGGTGGGCAGCCGGTCCTCCATCTCTTCCTCGGTGCCCCCGAGCAGCAGCTCGCCGTTCTCCCGGGGCACGAAGTAGACCTCCGGGGTGCGTAGCACGTGGCGCAGCAGCGACGCGCCGCGCAGCCGCAGGAGCTGCCCCTTGACCGGACGCACCCCGAGGTCCGGCGTGGGCAGCCGGACGCCGCGCCCGGTCTCGGCACCGGCGCACACGGCGACGCATGCGGCATCGACGGTTTGCTCCTGTCCGGCGTCATCGAGCACAACCAACCCGCGTACCCGGCCGGCGTGCTCCCGAACCTCGACCACCCGGCGGGGGACGATCTTCCCTCCCAGCCGCTCGACGGCGGAACCGAGGGCGCGCAGGAACATGCGCGGATCGAGCTGCCCGTCGTCGGGTACCCGCAGCCCCCCCTGGATGCGGCTCGATAGGTGGGGCTCGAGCTCGAGCAGCGCTTCCGCCTCCAGGCGCTCGACGGTCAGCCCCTTTTGCTCCAGGGTCTCCGCCACGTGAGCCAGATGCTCCCGGTGGTCCCGGTCGACGGCAACCCACAACGTGCCGGTGCGGTCATAGCCGCAGGTCCGGCCGGAGACCTCCTCGACACCCTGAACGAAGGCGGGGTAGCGGTCACGACTCTCCAGGCCGAAGGCGACCAGCGCCGGATCCTGCACCTCGGCTTCGGAGACCGGAGCCAGCATGCCGGCGGCCGCCGCGTAGCCGGTGCCCCCGCGGAGATCGGGGTCGAAGAGCTGGACATCCCGGCCCCGGCGCAGCAGCTGGTACGCCAGGGTTAGCAAGGATGCCGCCACCACCACGGGCCCCGTCAACTGTGGCGCCGCGGATGGGCCCTGCGACCC
>CAZBZH010000755.1:0-2354 GCA_964496265.1 uncultured Acidobacteriota bacterium
ATCGAAGGCGGACTTCGGGTCCGGAACGTACTGGTGGAAGAAGTAGTCGACGATCGCGTCCGGACGGGCCCGAGGGGTGGTCCAGGGGAGCGAGAGCAGCGCCCTGGCTTCCGAGGCGAAGGCGGCAACCCGTGCCGAGGCAATCTCCGCGCTCGCGGGAGCATCGCTGGACCCACGGCTCGAGCGGGTTCTCGTGACGGCGTTGTCGCCCGGGCAACCTGGGATTGTTCGCTCGGCGGCGCTGTCGTCGATCAGCAGCGGCGAGTCGATGAAGGTACTGCGGATCATGGCCGGAGTGGATCCCGCCCCCGCGGCTCCCGAGGGTGATCCCACCTATTGGGAGCCTCGTGACTTCGAGGCGAATATGCTGGCCCGGTACGCATCGCTCGGCGAGGAGAACCGAATCGCCGCGGGAGAGCGTCTGGACCGCGCCCGATTCGCTCTTCCGCTGCTCCGTCAGCTTGCAGGTGACGATCCGGAGGTCTGGGTTCGCGAGAGTGCGGCCGCAGCTCTTTCGACTTTGCTTCCGGCGGAGTATCCGGCGGTCCCACCGCGCAGCATCCAGCGCGGGTCAGAGATTGAACTGGGCGAGGCCGGGCTCCGAGTCCGGGTATCCGGCGAATCGTCGGTGCGATGTCTTGCCGGTCCGGGTCACGAGAGGCCATCCGGCGGCCCGCGGGTGCCCGCTGGAACAAGCCTGCCTTTGGAACAGCGTTTTCACGATGGAGAGCGGCCATGGGCCTCATTCGTGCACGAAGATCGGGACTGTTGGCTGCCGATGGGGCGACACCGGATCGAGGCAGGCGAGTTGCCGGGCTCCACACGGAGCGAGCACACAGAAACCGGAGGCCTCGTGACCCGGGAAATCGACCTCCCGCGGGAGCGGGTGGCGACTGCTGCCTTCGCAACGCTTGCCGGTGCCGAGATCGCCGAGACCTTCGATCCCGGAGAGCATGTGGTGGGCGTGCGCTTCGAGGTGGATCCGGAAGACAACCTGCAGCTATCTGTGCTGAAGGCGGCCTTCTCACTGCGCGACACGCCGCTAGAGCCGGTGGTTGCCGAGGTGATTGCGAGGCGTGCCGCGCTGGGATTGGAGATCCACGGTTGGGAGGGCTGGACCACTCCGCCCGACAATCCGGAGCCCATCGATCCGTCCCTGGAGAGGGATTCGGAGGAGGGCTCCGGTGACGATGCCTAGTCGGAGTGGTGACTCGTCGTCTCGGCTCGTTGTTGTTCATCGTCTTCGCGCTCCACCTCGACGGTGAAGCAGTGCCGCCCTGCCTCGTGATCCCAGAAGCGGGTTCCGCGACGGAGCCGCGTGCGGTCCTCGCTGTGCTCCGCCTGCTGGAAGGTGGCGCAGATCTGGTAGGTCGCGTCGTCGATCACCCGGTACTCGTAGGGCTGGGCAGTTTCCGGGTCTTCGATCGCCGCCAGGTGCACGTTGCGGTCGGCGGATAGAGCTTCCAGGTTGTCGGGCAGTCGGCCGACCCTGTCGTCGTAGGCATCGATCGCGTTGGCGATGCTGTTTAGGTGGCTCACGCGCCGGTCATCCATCCGCTCGGCCCGCGCCTTCCCGGGGCTTCCGACGGTCCAGAGGCCGACGGCGATGGCGACGGTCAGCGCCAGACCGGCAAGGCTGATCCCGGCGCGAAACGCGGGGGCCGGCCGGGCGGTAGCCTCGGAGTTGCCCTCTGCCGGCGACCGGTCGTCCTGCCGCAGGTCCCAGCCGAGCAGGGCGCAGGTGGCCCCGGCGATCCCGCCCACGATCAGCGCCTTCAACATGAAGCGGGCCGTCAGTTCACCGTCGAGCAGATTGAACAGCAGCGTCACCAGATCACCGGTCAACACGCTGCAGGCGACGAACAGGGTCAGGTAGGTCAGCCACTTGCGGATCCGCGAGGCGCGAAGGTGAGGTTGCCGGGCGAGGCTGCGCTGGACGCGCCAGCTCAAACCGACGAACAGCGGGGACGAGATCAAGAGCCAGGCGGTGGACCAGCGAATGCCCTCGAGGACCCGCTGGGGAGTCAGCCAACCGACGGCAGGGTCGGGCATGGCCAGGTCGACGAACAGGAACAGGAGCGAGCCCAGGCTGATCGCCGTGGCGTAGAGCCCCGAGAACAGCAGCAGGTAGACGAAGGCCTCCCGGGCGGACACGTAGGGGCGCGGCCTCGGGACCGGCACGGCGTAGGAGACGTCGGCATACACCGCCAGAGCCTTGTCCACGGCGTCCCGCCCCCAGTGGGCCTCGAGCAGGACCTCGCGGATCGATGCGCGGGACTCTCCGGCGCTCAGCGCCCGATGAACGAATGCAGCAAGCCGGTCACTCATGACGACCCCCTCGTCGATGCCGGCAG